>NZ_JBHYDW010000102.1:0-16464 GCF_051860475.1 Elioraea sp.
CGAGACGTCCGTGCCGATCCGGACGACATAGCCGTCGGTCGCGTCGATCCGGCTGTTGCGCCGGTCGTAGGTGAGTACCTGGCTGACCTGCGAGAGCGTGGTCGTGCCTTCCTGGTCGCGCACGAACAGCGAGGCGCCGGGCTCGATGTTCTCGATCTTGCGCTGCACGAGCGAGTAGCTCCAGGACTGGCGCAGATGCTCGTTGAAGTCGTAGCCGATGCGCAGCGCGAAGCCGACGCGCTTCTCGTCGAAGCTCGCGATGTCGCGGTTGTTGCGGATGATGTAGAACACATCCGCACCGGCGACGAGGTTGCGGTCGAGGAAGTAGGGATCGGTCAGCGAAAGATCGAGCTGGCTGCGCCGTTGCGCGATCGTGACGAGGAACTGCCCGTCCAGCCCGGTGCCGACGAGATTCCGCTCGCGCAGGCCGACCGTGCCGAGCAGCCCGGCGTCCGTCGAGAACCCACCGCCGACCGTCAGTTCGCCGGTCGCCTTCTCCTCGACCTCCACCTGCACCACGGCGCGGTCCGGCGCGCTGCCCGGATTGCTCGTCACATCGACCTTGCCGAAATAGTTCAGGTCGATGATCCGCTGGCGCGAACGGGCGATCCGGGCGGCGTTGAACGCGTCGCCCTCGGCGAGGCGGAACTCGCGGCGGATCACCTGGTCCTTGGTGCGCACATTGCCGACGATGTCGATCCGCTCGACGAACACGCGCGGCCCCTCGACGATCTCGAACACGATGTCGATCGTGCGCGCCTCGGCGTTGCGCGTCAGCCGGGGCCGCACCTCGGCGAAGGCGTAGCCGGCGTTCTGCGCCGCCTGGCTCAGCGCCTCCATGCTCGCCTCGACACGATCGGCGGCGTACCAGGCGCCAGAACGCGCCGTCACCACGTCGCGGAGCTGCGCGGCCTCGAGATTGCGGATCTGCGAGACCACATCGACCTCGCCGAAGCGGTAGCGCTCGCCCTCGTCGACGGTGAACGTCACGAAGAAGCTGGCGCGGTCCGGGGCGAGCTCCGCCACGGCCGAGGCCACGCGGAAATCGGCATAGCCGTTCTTGAGGTAGAACCGGCGCAGCAGCTCGCGGTCGAACGAGAGCCGCTCGGGATCGTACTGGTCCGAGGTCGAGAGGAAGCGCCACCAGGCGGTCTCGCGCGAGGCCACCACCTCCTGAAGCGCGCCGGTCGAGAAGGCTTGGTTGCCGACGAAGTTGATGCGGCGGATCAGCGTGCTCTCGCCCTCGGCGATCTCGAACACCACGTCGACGCGGTTCTGCTCGAGCTCGATGATCTTGGGCTCGATCCGCGCGCCGAACCGGCCGCGCCGGGCATAGACGTCGAGCAGGCGCTGGCGGTCGGCCTGGGCGGCCGCGCGCGTGAACACCGCGCGCGGGCGGAGCTGGAGCTCCGGCCGCAGCGTCGAGTCGCCGAGCGCGCGGTTGCCCTCGAAGGCGATGCGGTTGACGATCGGGTTCTCCACCACCGTCACCACCAGCGTGTCGCCGTCGCGGCGCACCGAGACGTCGCGGAACAGCCCGGTCGCGAACAGCGTGCGCAGCGTGCGGTCGAGCCGGTCAGCCTCGAACGGATCGCCCGGCTGGGCGAGCATGTAGCTGCGGATGGTCGATTCCTCGATCCGCTGCGCGCCCTCGACCCGCACCGCCTGGATCACGCCGGCACCGGCACCGGCCACACCCGGCTGGCGCGGCTGCGCCTCGGGCGTCGCGATGGCGGCAAGGGCAAGCACGCCCGCAAGCAGGATCAGTCGAAGCAGCGGCACTGGCGGTCCCAAACGCGCGACGGATGACAAGGAGCCGGCACCATATCGGCGAGCGGGGGTCGTGTCACCCAAGCAGGCGCGAGACCCAGTCCACCACCCTCAGATGGGTCAGATCGTTCCAGGTCGCGAGCACGAAGAACGCGAGCAGGATCGCGAGCCCGCCGCGGAACGCATATTCCTGCGCCCGCGGTGGCAGGGGCCGGCCGCGCACCGCCTCGTAGGCGTACATCACGAGGTGCCCGCCATCCAGGATCGGGATCGGGAACAGGTTGATCAACGCGAGGTTGACCGACAGCAGCGCCATCAGCCCGATCAGCGGAATGAGGCCGCCCTCGGCCACCTGACCCGAGAGCTGCGCGATCCGGATCGGCCCGCCGATCTCGTCGGTGCCGCGCGTCCCCGCGATCATCTGCCACAGCGCGACCAGCGTCTGCTCGGTGATGCGGACGGTCTCCAGCGCGCCCGCGGAGAGTGCCGCGAGCGGATCGAGCTGGCGGTACTCGGGCACGCCGCCGGCCACCCCGAGCATGCCGATCCGCTGGACATTGCCAAACCGGTCCGACAGCTCGCGCAGGTCCGGGGTGGCAAGCAGCGTCACCCGGGCCGCGTCCCGCTCGACCGTGAGCGTCATGGTCTGGCCGGGACGGAGCCGCACCGTCGCCTGGACATCCTCGAAGCGCTGGGTCGCGCGCCCGTCGATCGCGACGATCCGATCGCCCGGCACGAGCCCGGCCCGCTCGGCCGCGCTCTCGGCCTGCACCCCGGTCACGACGGGCGCGGTGTCCGGCCGTCCCGCCGTCATGAACATGCCCGCGAGCAGCACGGCGGCGAGCAGGAAGTTGGCGAGCGGCCCGGCCGCGACCACCCAGGCCCGGGCGCCCACGCTCTTCTCGCCGAAGGTCTGGCCTTCGCGCCAGACCGGCGGGGGCTCGCCCTTCGCCACCGCCTCGGCGGCCACCTGCGCCCTGTCGTCCGGGCTCTCGTGGCCGTGCAGCTTCACGTAGCCGCCGAGCGGGATCCAACCCACCTTCCAGCGCGTGCCTCCCTTCGCAGTCCAGCCCAGGATCTCGCGCCCGAAGCCGATCGAGAACACGTCCACGTGCACGCCGACCGAGCGCGCGGCGAGATAGTGGCCGAGCTCGTGGAAGAAGATCAGCACGCCGAGGACAAGGATGAACGGCAGGACCGTGCCGAGTGTGCCGCCGAGGACGTCCATGAGCTTGGGGTACTCCGTGATTCAGGCGAAGGCGGGGCCGGCGGCGAGATCGAGCGCGGTGCGCCGCGCGGTCGCATCCGCCTCCAGCACCGCGTCGAGGTCAGGGGCGGCGGGGGTGCCGAGTCGGTCGAGCGCGGCGGCGACCAGGGCGGCGATGCCGAGGAAGCCGATCCGGCCCTCGAGGAACAGCCGCACCGCGACCTCGTTGGCTGCGTTCAGGATGGTCGGCGCCGCGCCCCCGGCGGCGAGCGCCTCACGGGCAATCGTCAATGCGGGGAATCGTTGGTAGTCAGGCAGTTCAAAGGTAATCCTGCCGAGCGAGGCGAGATCAAGCCGGCGCGTCGCGGTGGTCATCCGACGGGGCCAGGCGAGCGTGTGGGCGATCGGGACGCGCATGTCGGGCGGACCCATCTGTGCCAGCATCGAGCCGTCGATGTACTGCACGATCCCGTGGATCGCGGCTTCGGGATGAACCAGCACCTCGATGCGGTCGGCGGGGACCGGGAACAGGCAGGCTGCCTCGATCACCTCCAGGCCCTTGTTCATCATGGTCGCGCTGTCGATCGTGACCTTCGCGCCCATGCGCCAGACCGGGTGGTTGAGGGCGTCCTCGGGCCGGATCGCGCGCATCCGCTCGCGCGGCCAGTCGCGGAACGGGCCGCCCGAGGCGGTCAGCACGATCCGCTCGATGCTGTCGGGAGCCGTGCCGTCGAGCGCCTGGAAGATCGCGTTGTGCTCGGAATCGGCCGGCAGCAATGTCGTGCCTGCGGCCTCGGCCACCGCGTGCAGCATCCTCCCGGCGCAGACCAGGCACTCCTTGTTGGCGATCGAGACGATCCCGCCCCCGGCGGCTGCGGCCATGGTGGCGGGCAGGCCGGCCGCGCCGACGATCGCCGCCATGGTCCAGTCGACCGGGATCGAGGCCGCCGCGATCACCGCAGCCGGACCGCCGTCGACCGCGATCCCGGTGCCCGCCAGCGCGGCCTGGAGAGTCGGCAGGGCCGACGCGTCGGCGACCACCGCACGCCGCGCACGCACCCAACGCGCCGCCGCCGCGAGTGCGGTTGCGTTCCCGTTCGCGACCAGGGCGACCACCTCGAAGCTTCCGGGCGGGGCCTCGGCGATCAATTCGAGCGTGGCGCGCCCGACCGAACCGGTGGCCCCGAGCACGGTCACGCGGCGGGGCCTGCCATTCAGCCCCACAGCACGGTCCCTTGTCCCAGCGCCAGCGACAGCGCGGCCGCAACCGGCACGGCGGCGATCAGCCCATCTGCGCGGTCGAGTAGCCCGCCATGGCCAGGGATCAGCCGCGACGTGTCCTTCACCGCGAAGCGGCGCTTGATGAAGCTCTCCAGCAGGTCGCCGCACTGTGCCGTCAAGCCGATCGCGGCCGCGACCAGCATCACCGAGGCAGGGGCCACGCCCGGCGTCAGCACGGCCGCCACGCCGATCCCCGCCGCGATCGCGGCCACAAGCCCGCCCGCGCCGCCCGACCACGTCTTGTTCGGGCTGACCGCAGGCGCGAGGCGCGGCCCGCCGATCATCCTTCCCGCAACATAGGCGCCGATATCGGACGCCCAGACCACCAGCACGACGAACAGCACATTGGCCCGACCAGCATCCCCGGCGTCGCGGAGCCAGATCAGCCCCACGCCCGCGAGCCCGATATATACCACGCCGGCGGCGAGCCAGGCGGCCGGGCGTCGCTCGCCCGGCAGCAGCGCGGGCTGGCGCGCGATCGCCCAGGCGACTGCGGCGCCCGCACCAAGCAGGCCGAGGGCGAGGATCCAGGCTCCCGCCACCGACGCAAGCCCGGCGGCGAGCAGCGCCAGCGGCACGGCCAGGCCCGGAAAGGCGCGCAGCCGGGCGCCGCAGAGATGCACCCATTCCCAGGCGAGCACAGCGGTGCCGGCGGCGACGAATACCATGAACCACTCCGCGCCGAACCAGATCGCGCCGAGCGCGATCGGTCCCAGCACCAGGGCCGAGACGGCACGCCTGGAGAGGTCGCTCCAACGTCCGGCCGCGCCTGCCGTCATGCGGAGGGAGGCGGCGGGCTCAGCCCGGGCGGGCGCCATAGCGTCGCTCCCGGCCGGCGAAGGCAGAGAGCGCCTGGGCGAAGTGCTGCGGGCCGAAATCGGGCCAGAGCACGTCGAGGAAGACGAGCTCGGCATAGGCCGCCTGCCAGAGCAGGAAGTTCGAGATCCGCTGCTCACCCGAGGTGCGTATGACGAGGTCCGGATCGGGCATGCCGTCGGTCTCGAGAAAGCGGGCGAAGCTCAGCTCATCGACTGCCTCGGCCGACACGCGGCCCTCGGCGACGGCGCGGGCGAGCCGGCGCGCGGCGCCCGCGATCTCCGACCGCCCGCCATAGGACAGCGCGATCACCAGGTTGAGGCGGGTATTGGCGATCGAGGTCCGCTCAGCCCGCTCGATCGCCTCGCGCATGCCGGTATCGAGCCGGTCGCGGTCGCCGATCATGCGCAGCCGCACGCCGCGCCGGATCATCTCGGTCCAGTGCCGCTCGATCCCCTGCTGCAACAGCCCCATCAGCCCGCCGACCTCCTCTGCCGGACGGCGCCAGTTCTCCGACGAGAAGGCATAGAGCGTCAGCCACGGCACGCCGTGCGCGAGCGCCGCATCGACCGCGCGCCGCGCGGCCTCGGCCCCCTCGCGGTGACCGGCGAGCGCGGGCATGCCGCGCCGGGCCGCCCAGCGGCGGTTGCCGTCCATGATGATCGCCACGTGCCGCGCGAGCGGCGGTGCGGCCAGCGCGGCAGCGGAGGCGATCGGAAGGGGGGCGTTCATGGGGCGGGGGGCGGACGGTCAGGGCTGCTTGATGTCGGCGTCCTTGGCGGCGAGCGCCTCGTCCACCTTGCGGATATACGCGTCGGTCAGCTTCTGCACCTCCTCGGCCCAGTCGCGGTGCACGTCCTGGCCGATCTCGTGGTCCTTCTCGAGCCTCTTCAACGTCTCCATGCCGTCGCGGCGCACCGCGCGGATCGCGACGCGCGCGGCCTCGGCGTATTTGCCGGCCAGCTTGGCGAGCTCGATCCGCCGCTCGGTCGTCAGCGGCGGCAGGGGCACGCGCACGGTCTGCCCGTCGCTCGCCGGGTTCAGGCCGAGCCCGGCATCGCGGATCGCCTTCTCGACCGAGGACACCGCCGTACGGTCCCAGACCTGTACCGTCAGCATGCGCGGCTCCGGAACGCCGATCGTGCCGACCTGGGTGATTGGCATCTCGGTGCCGTAGATCTCGACCTTGATCGGATCGAGCAGCGCGGGGCTCGCCCGGCCGGTGCGCAGCCCAGCGAACTCCTTCCTCAGCGTGTCGAGCGCGCCATCCATGCGCCGGCTCAGATCGCCGGTGATCTGCTCGAGCGTTGGCGGGGCCTTGGCCATTCGCGTCTCCCCTCGTCGGTCAGCACTGTGCCACGCCGGCCTCGCTCCGCTCAGGCCGGCTCGTCGGTGACGACGGTGAAGGTGCCGCGGCCGCGCATCACGTTGGCGAAGGCGCCGTGCTCCTGGATCGAGAACACGACGATCGGCAGGCCATTCTCGCGCGCGAGGCTGATCGCCGAGGCGTCCATCACGCCGAGATCGCGCGCGAGCACATCGAGGTAGGTCAGCCGCTCGTAGCGTTGCGCGCCGGGGTCCTTGCGCGGGTCGGCCGAGTAGACCCCGTCCACCTGCGTGCCCTTCAGCAGCGCGTCGCAGCCCATCTCGACCGCGCGGAGTGCGGCGGCGGTGTCGGTGGTGAAGAACGGATTGCCGGTGCCGGCGGCGAAGATCACCACCCGGCCTTTCTCCATGTGGCGGATCGCGCGACGGCGGATATAGGGCTCGCAGACCGAGCTCATGGGGATGGCAGATTGCACGCGGGTGTGCACGTCGAGCTTCTCGAGCGCATTCTGCAGCGCAAGTGCGTTCAGCACGGTCGCCAGCATGCCCATGTAGTCGGCCGAGGCCCGCTCCATCCCGGCCGCCGCGCCCGAGATGCCGCGGAAGATGTTGCCGCCGCCGATCACCAGGCAGACCTCGACCCCCAGCGCGATCACCGCGCGGACGTCCTCGGCGATCCGACCCACGGTCTCGGTGCAGATGCCGTACTCGCGCTTGCCCATCAGCGCCTCGCCCGACACCTTCAGGAGCACGCGTCGGTAGCGGGGCGCATCCTCCATGAAGCGGGCGTCCTTCTGCAGCAGAGCGGGGCCGGACTCGGGCGCGACCACCAGTGTAGGGTGGATCGCCGTCTCGGGCATCCCCGCTGCCGGCATCGTCACGACCCTCAGCGCGCCGCCGCCGCGACCTCGGCCGCGAAGTCCGAGGTCTCCTTCTCAATTCCTTCGCCGAGCTGGAAGCGGACGAAGCCGGCGAGCTGCGCGCCCGCCTTCTTCACCACATCCTTCACACGGCTCTCGCCGTCATGCACCCAGACCTGCTCGAGCAGCACGACCTCCTCGTAGTATTTGCGCACCCGTCCCTCGACCATCTTCTCGATGATGTTCTCGGGCTTGCCGGAGGCGCGCGCCTGCTCGGCGAGCACGGCCTTCTCGCGCGCAAGCGCCGCCGGATCGACCGAGCCGATGTCGAGGAACTCCGGCCGGGCGGCAGCGACATGCATGCCGATCTGCCGCCCCAGCGTTGCGAGCGCCTCGCCCGGCTCGCCGACCAAGGCGACCAGCACGCCGATCCGCCCAAGCTCGGGCTTGAGCGCGGAGTGCACATAGGTGGCGACCACGCCATTCGGCACCGCCAGCATCGCGGTGCGCCGGATCGCCATGTTCTCGCCGATGGTCGCGATCAGATGCGTCAGCTCCTCCGCGACCGTCCTGCCGGTGCCCGGGAACGCCTTGCCCTTCAGCGCCTCGACATCGCCGCCGGTCTCCAGCGCGAGCGTCGCGCTGGTGGCGACGAAGTCCTGGAAGGTCTCGTTGCGGGCGACGAAGTCGGTCTCGGCGTTCACCTCGACGATCGCCGCGCGGCTGCCTTCGGCCCTGACGCCGACCAGCCCCTCGGCGGCCGTGCGGCCGGCCTTCTTCGCCGCCGCCGACAGACCCTTCGTGCGCAGCCAGTCGATCGCCGCCTCCAGGTCGCCACCGGTCTCCGACAGCGCCCGCTTGCAGTCCATCATGCCCGCGCCGGTCTTCTCGCGCAGTTCCTTGACCAGTGCTGCGGTAATCTCCGCCATCGATCCGTCCTCTCGTGCTCTGTCAGGCCCGCGCCTCGGCAGACTCCTCGGATGAGGCGCCCTCGGGTGCCGCCTCCTCGGCCGGAGGCAGCTCATCCATCGGCACCTCCTCGGCCGCGCCGAGATCCAGGCCCGAAGCCGCCATCTCGGCCGAGATGCCATCGAGCACCGAGCCCGCGATCAGGTCGCAGTACAGCGCGATCGCCCGGATCGCGTCGTCGTTGCCGGGAATCGGGTGGGTCACACCCTCGGGGTCGGAGTTGCTGTCGAGCACTGCCACCACCGGGATGTTCAGCTTGCGCGCCTCCTGGACCGCAATCTTCTCCTTGTTCGTGTCGATGATGAACAGGATGTCCGGCAGGCCGCCCATCTCCTTGATGCCGCCGAGGGCGCGCTCGAGCTTGTCGCGCTCGCGCGTCAGCATCAGCTGCTCCTTCTTGGTGAGCCCCGTGGTCTCGGCGCCGAGCTGCTCCTCGATCGTGCGCAGCCGGCGGATCGAATTCTGGATCGTCTTCCAGTTGGTCAGCATCCCGCCGAGCCAGCGGTGGTTCACATAGTACTGGCCGCAGCGCTTCGCCGCTTCGGCCACGTAGTCGGCCGCCGAGCGCTTGGTGCCGACGAACAACACACGCCCGCCGCCCGCGACGACGTCGCGTACCGCCTGCATGGCACGGCTCAGCAGCGGCACCGTCTGCTGAAGGTCGACGATATGGACCTGGTTGCGCACCCCGAAGAGGTACGGGGCCATCTTCGGGTTCCAGCGCCGGGTGTGGTGGCCGAAATGGACGCCGGCTTCCAGAAGCTGGCGCAGGGTGAACACGGGCAGGGCCATGGGGCCGTCCTTCTCCTTCACGCGTCCGGTTCGATCCTCCGCGGCGCCGCGCGGGCCACCGCCATCCTTGGCGTGAGCCCGCACCGGACCCCGGGCATCCCCCGGGAAGGCTGCACCGCGTGCGAATTGGCCGGCGCGGGAGTCCCCCGCGCACGGCAGAGCCGGGTGATACAGGGCAGGAACGTTGAGGGCAAGGGCCGCACGTCGCAGGGGTGCCGCGCGACGACGGCACTACCAGGTCTTGTCGGACTCCGGCGGGCCGATGCCGACCTGGGTATCCGCAGCGATGTCGGCGATCCCCTTGATCTTGCGGGCCCGGGCGACCGAAGCGGCGTCCGCCTCGCCGGTGATCACGCCGATCGCGTCCAGCACGTCGCGGACCGCGAAACCGGCGGCCGCGAGCTCGCTCCGCACCTCGGCGGGCTTGCGCTCGCCGCTGAGCGTCACGATCCAGGTCTTGCGCTTGGCCATGGTCGGGCCCCTTCCCGTTCCCGACCGCAAGGCGATCTCGCCGCCGGGAACGGGTCGGAACTCTAGCTATGGCGCCTGGACAAGGCCAGCACCGACCCGGGAGCCCGGGAACGGCAGGCGCCGGGCGGTCGCCTGCAGCTTCCGCCACAGGGTCGCGCCGCGCATCGAGGCGCTGGTCTGTGCCCACAGCGCGGCGCAGCCGGCCACGTGCGGGCACGCCATCGAGGTGCCGCTGATCGTGCGGTAGCGCGTCGGCCGCGGCCAGGACGAGAACACGTCGCGGCCCGGCGCGGCGATCTCGATCTTGCCGAAGTTCGAGAAGGACGACGGGACCAGGGTCGGATCGAGCGATGCGACCGACATGATGGTCGGCGAGTTGGCCGGCGCGCCGGTCTGCGAGGCGGCGTTGCCGGCGGCGGCGATGATCAGGCAGCCGGCCGAGAGCGCGGCCTGTCCGGCCGCGGTATAGGCGGCTTGGACCGGGCTCTGGCTGCCGAGCGACATCGAGATCACCGCGCAGCGATTGGCGATCGCCCAGTTCATCCCGGCGAGCACGCCTGCGCCGGTGCCGCCGCCGGAGTTCGTCAGCACCTTGCCGACGAAGATCCGCGAGGCATAGGCGACGCCGTAGCGTGGCGTCGCACCGGGTGGCGACTTCGGTCCGCAGGCGGTGCCGATGCAGTGCGTGCCATGCCCGTGCAGGTCCTGCACCGGCTGGCCGACGAAGGTCTGCGTCGTCATGGGCCTTCCGGCGAAGTCCGGGTGGCCGAGATCCATTCCGGTGTCGAGCACCGCGACCCTGATGCCCACGCCGCTGCGCGTGCTCGGCGGCACACGGCAGCGGATCAGCCCCCAGGTTGCGCCCAGCACCTCGGGCTCGATCTCCTCCTCGTCCTCGCCGGGGACCGGCGCGCCCTTGAGGTCGCGCGCGATCGTGTTGGCTGCGGCGAGGAACCCGCGCATGTAGTCCGAGCCCTCGGCGAACACGAAGTACTCGGGCTCGATCACCTCGATCGGGCTGTCCGACGCCGCCGCCTCGAAGGTGCTCATGCCATGGGCCTGGAGGGCCGCGGCGGTGACCACGGCGACACCGATCTCGGGGAAGTTCAGCGCCTCGGCATCGCCGGCATCCTCGAGTGCGACAGCCTGTCCGGCGAAGTCGCGCGCATCTGCCATGCGGAAGTCCTGTGCCTTGAGCGCCTTCGCGCCCTCTTCCGCCATGCCCTCGCGATAGGTCACCAGGTAGCGCCCGGTCTCGAGAGTATCGCCGCCGCGTTCGAGCGCGGCCAGCAGCAACTGCTCCGCCGATGCCGAGACAGCGGCGCTGGAGGGAGTGTCGCCGGTTGGGGTGGTCGCGGCCCCGCGCCGTGTCTGCGGCCGCCTGCCTCGCCGGATTGCCATGGCCGTCTCTCCTGTTCCATTTCGTTCCGGCGCAGCACAGTTCGCTACGCCATCGATACATTAGACCTGCGCGTGTGTCGACGCAAGTGAAATGAGACGCCTCGGAACGATCTAGCCGCGTGGAAGGCGTCCTGCCGCGCGCCGGGCCTCGTAGGATTTCGCGTGCAGATGCGCCGTCTCGTGCAGAGCATCATCGACACCGGCACGGCGGGCGGCATCGAGCAGGAAGCCGAGGATGTGATCCGACTCGATGCGTCCGCCCGCCTCCAGGTCGCGCAGCATCGAGGCCGCCGCCGGGCTCGCGCTGCGGAACATCGGCAGAAGCTCGCGCTCCAGCGCCTGCGGGCGCACCGGATGGCCATGCGCTGCGGCGATTGCAACGTTCCGCTCCAGCACGCGATCGATCCAGCCCTGTCCGCCGGCAGCGGCGATCTCGCCGAGATTGGCGCGCATCAGCACGGTCGCGATCACGAGCGTGCCGATCAGCACCAGCTTCTCCCACATCCGCCCCGTGATGTCGGCCACGGCATCCGCCCGGATCGGAGTGGCGTCGAAGGCGCGCTTGAGCGCCCCTACCCGCTCGGACATCGTGCCATCGAGCTCGCCGAACTCCAGCATCTGCACCGGCGCGAGATGACGCACCACGCCCTCCTGCGTCAGCGTCGCCTGGATCTTGGCGAGCCCTCCGAGCACGCGGGCTGCCCCGAACGCGGCGGTCAGCGTGTCGATGTGCGAAAGGCCGTTCAGCAGCGGCAGCACGGCAGTGGTTTTGCCGACGGCCGGGCGGATCGCCGCGATCGCGGCGTCGAGGTCGTACGCCTTGGCGGTCAGGAGCACCACATCCCACGCGCCCGCGCCGGGCAGGGCCTCGGCGGTGAGCGCGGTGACGGCGATCCTGGCGTCGCCCGCCGACGGGCTCTCGATCACCAGCCCGCCGCCGTCGAGTTGCGCCTTGCGGCCGGGACGCACCAGGAACGCGACCTCGGCCGAGCCGGTCTGGACAAGCCGGCCGCCGAAATACCCGCCGACCGCGCCGGCACCAAGCACCAGGATGCGCATCATGCCCTTCCTTCGACCACGTGCCCGTCGCGCAGCGTCAGTGTCCGGTCCATCCGCGCTGCAAGATCAGGATTGTGGGTCGCGATCAGTGCCGCGACCCGGCGGTCGCGCACGAGCGATAGAAGCTCGCCGAACACCACATCCGCCGTCGCCATGTCGAGGTTCCCGGTCGGCTCGTCGGCCAGCAGCAGCCTCGGCGCATTGGCGAGCGCGCGCGCGATCGCCACGCGCTGCTGCTCGCCGCCCGAGAGCCGCGCCGGACGATGGTTGAGCCGCGCCGACAGCCCGAGCGTGCCGAGCAGCGTCTCGGCGCGCTGCCCCGCCTCACGCTTCGACACGCCGGCGATGACCTGCGGCATCGCCACGTTCTCGCGCGCGGTGAACTCAGGCAGCAGGTGATGGAACTGGTAGACGAAGCCGATCGTCGAGCGGCGAAGCTCGGTCCGCGCGGTGTCGCCGAGCGCGGAGGCCTCCTTCCCGCCCACCTCGATCAGTCCCGCATCGGCATGTTCGAGCAGCCCCGCGATGTGCAGCAGCGTCGATTTGCCCGCCCCCGACGGGGCGACCAGCGCCACGATCTCGCCCGGCGCGACCGCGAGATCGACCCTGCGCAGCACCTCGAGCAGACCGTCGCCGGTGCGGAACGTGCGCGTCACGCCGGCGAGCCGCAGCACCGGCTCACTCATACCGGAGCGCCTCCACCGGATCGAGCCGCGCGGCGCGGAACGCCGGATAGAGCGTGGCGGCGAGCGACAGCCCCAGCGCCATCAGCGTGACCTGCAGCACCTCGTCGGGATCGACCACCGCCGGCAGGCGCGAGAGGAAGTAGATCTCGGCCTGGAACAGCTCCTGGCCGGTGAGCCCCTGGAGCCATTGCCGGATCGTCTCGATATTGAGCGAGAATGCGAGGCCGAGCACCACGCCGATCACGGTGCCGAGCACGCCGATCGAGGCACCGCACATCAGGAAGATGCGCATCACCGCACCCTTGGTGGCCCCCATGGTGCGCAGGATCGCGATGTCGCGGCCCTTGTCCTTCACCAGCATCACCAGCGAGGAGATGATGTTGAACGCGGCCACCAGGATGATCAGCGTCAGGATCAGGAACATCACATTCCGTTCCACCTGCACGGCTTGGAAGAACGAGGAGTTCGCCTGCTGCCAGTCGAGGATGCGCACGGGTTGCTCGCGCAGGGCATCGCGGATGGCGAACGCGACCTGACGGATCCGTGCGGGATCCTCGACGAACACCTCCACCTGGGTCGCCGCACCCTCCTGGCGGAAATAGGCCTGCGCCGCCTCGAAGGGCAGGAACACGTAGGAGGAGTCGTACTCGTACATGCCGACCTCGAACAGGCCGACGATCCGGTAGGCGACCACGCGCGGCACGGTGCCGAACGCCGTCACCTGGCCCTGCGGCGAAACGAGGCTGATCCGCTCATCCACACGAAGGCCGAGCCGTGAGGCGAGCCGCGTGCCGATCAGGATCGCATCGTTGCCCTCGAAGCGGTCGAGCGACCCAGCAACGATGTTGTCTGCGAGGATCGGTCGCGCGCGCAGGTCCTCGGCCCGCATCCCCCGCGCGAGCACGCCCGAAGCGCCGCCCCGTTCGCCGGTGCCGAGCACCTGGCCCTCGACGATCGGGATCGCCTGCACCACACCCGGGATGCGCCGCACCCGTTCTGCGGCCGCGTCGAACTCGGCGAGCGGACCCGCGGCGCCATAGACGCCGAGATGCCCGTTCAGCCCGAGGATCTTGCCGAGCAGTTCCTGCCGGAATCCGTTCATCACGCTCATCACGATGATCAGCGTGGCGACGCCGAGCGCGATGCCCGCAAGCGAGAATGCCGCGATCACGCTGACGAAGCCTTCCGCCTTGCGCGCGCGCAGATAGCGGAACGCGACCATTCGCTCGAAGGGGCCGAACATGGCGCGCTAGCGTCTCAGCCGAGCAGGCGTTCCAGCACCGCGTCGCGGTCGAGCTCGTGCCGCTCGCCCCCCTTGCGGCGCTTGAGTTCGGCGCGTCCGGCAGCCGCGCCGCGTGGACCGACGATCACCTGCCAAGGGAGCCCGATCAGGTCCATGTCGGCGAACTTCACCCCGGCCCGCTCCTCACGGTCGTCGTACAGCACCTCGGTGGCGGTGTTGCGCAGCGCGGCATGGATCTCGTCGCAGAGCGCGTCGGTTGCCGCGTCGCCCGGCTTGAGATTGATCAGCGCGACGCGGAACGGCGCCACGCTCTCGGGCCAGATGATACCGGTCTCGTCATGGCTCGCCTCGATGATCGCGCCGACCAGCCGCGAGACGCCGATGCCGTAGCTGCCCATCTCCGGGTGCACTGGCTTGCCGTCGGGTCCCTGCACCGTCACGCCCATCGGCTTCGAGTACTTGGTGCCGAAATAAAAGATGTGGCCGACCTCGATGCCGCGTGCCTCCACGCGCTGCCCGTCGGCGAGCGCGCCGAACGCGATCGGATCGTGCTTCTCGTCGGTCGCGGCGTAGAGAGAGGTCCAGGAGTCGACGAGCGGCTGGAGATCGGACCCGTAATCCACCGCCTCGCCCAGGATGTCCCGCTCGACGAGGTCGCGGTGGACGAAGACCTGGCTTTCGCCCGTGTCGGCGAGGATGACAAACTCATGGCTGAGATCGCCGCCGATCGGTCCGGTGTCCGCGCGCATCGGGATCGCCTTAAGGCCCATGCGCGCGAAGGTGCGCAGATACGCGACGAACATCCGGTTGTAGCTCTGCCGCGCGCCTGCCTGGTCGAGGTCGAAGGAGTAGCTGTCCTTCATCAGGAACTCGCGTCCGCGCATCACGCCGAAGCGCGGGCGCACCTCGTCACGGAACTTCCACTGAATATGGTAGAGCATCAGCGGCAGGTTCCGGTACGACTTCACGTAGGTGCGGAAGATGTCGCTGACCATCTCCTCGTTGGTCGGACCGTAGAGCAGTTCGCGCTCGTGGCGGTCGCGGATGCGCAGCATCTCCTTGCCGTAATCCTCGTAGCGCCCGCTCTCCTTCCAGAGCTCCGCGGGCTGGATCGTCGGCATCAGGAGCTCGTGGCAGCCGGCCGCGTCCTGCTCCTCGCGCACGATGCGCGCGATGTTGGTGAGCACCCGATGGCCGAGCGGCAGCCAGGAATAGATCCCGGCAGCCTGCTGGCGGATCAGTCCCGCGCGCAGCATCAGCCGGTGCGAGACGATCTGCGCCTCGGCCGGCGTCTCCTTGAGCGTAGGCAGGAAGTAGCGAGAAAGGCGCATCGCGTCGCGGCATCCCGGATGGCGGAGGAGCCGCGCACACTAGCGACGTGGCGGCGTTCCGTCACGCGGGCTCAGCGCCGGCGGGCCTCGGCACAGGCGGCGGCGAGGCCGGCCGCTGCATCCGGCGCGAGCGGCTGGCCGTTGAAGAGCACGATGCCGCTGTCGACCTCGATGATGCCGAGCGGCAGATCGGCGATTATTCCGGGGGGCAGGCCGAGCCTCCGGCGGAGATCGACACCCAGATAGATCGCAAGGCGCTCAGGTACGATCGCGGCCGAGGGCGCGAGATCGGCAGGCGCAACCCGCCGGCCGCGGACGTCCACGCCGGGTCGGTAGGCCACGTCCGCGGCAGGCACGTGCCGCTCGAGACGGCGACAGTCACGCTCGGCGATCGTTTGCGCGGCCACAGGCAGGGCGCCGGAAGCAACCGCCAGCAAGATCACTGCGATCAGGGCATGGCGCACGGTATCTTCTTTCGCTTTGCTGCGGCGCAGCGACAAAATTCGTTCGTAAGCCTATGGACGCACGGTTTACGTTCCGCTAACAAGAAAAGGGCCGCACGCCTCGCAGCGCACGGCCCAAGTTTAGGGAGGAAACGCCAGTCACACGGCAGGAAGAGGAACAGCCCTCTTCCTGCCGTTGATGTTTGCGCGCGTCGCACCGGTGCGGCAACAGCAAACTCGGCGGCTACGACGCTTTTTTCGTCAGATCAGGCCAGAGCTGCTTTAGAATTGAGCTGACCGCTCATGCCTTGCCCACAATCTGGTCGCCTCCTGGGCACAACCTTGATTCCTGTCAAGAACCCGCGCGGAAGCTGACCCAGTCCGATTCGACCAGGGCCCAGATGCCAAGCCAGACGATGCCCGAGACCAGCGTGGTCACCAGCACCTTGCGCAGCAGCAGCGGCCGTTCAGGCGCGCCGCGGAAATGCGTCTTTTCCTCCGGGTCGGTCACCGGCCGGGTCCAGAACGGCAGCACGGCGAACAGCACGGTCCACCAGACGAGCGCATAGACGACGATTCCGGTGAACCAGGTCATCGGCCCAGCTTCACCGCCCGATCCGCATGACATGCACCTCGATGCCGGGCCGCTTCTGCCACAGCGCTCGCCGCAGCAGACCGCGCAGCGCCCCGCGCGCCGCCTCGGCCACCGCCTCGTCGTCGCGGCGAACCGGAGCGGGCAGCCCGGCGACGGCCGCCATGAGGTCGTCCGCGATCCCGTGCGCCGCGCCGTTCACCACCTGATCGAACAC
>NZ_JBHYDW010000103.1:0-16449 GCF_051860475.1 Elioraea sp.
GACCCGACCACGAAGCGCAACCGGATCATCCTGACGGGCGACGTGCCGAGTCCGATCCGCCCACCCTCGGGCTGCCGCTTCCATACCCGCTGCCCGCACGCCTTCGACCGCTGCAAGGTCGAGGAGCCGGCGCTGAAGGTGGTGGCACCCGGCCAGTTGGCGGCCTGCCACCTGCATGATCCGGCGGCGCAGCCGGTCGCGCGAGCGGCTTGACGAGGCGCCTCGGGGGTGGCGACACTCCCGGCCGGAACGGACCGGGCCCGTGCATCCGCGCGGGCTCTTTCGCGACAGAGGGGAGACGTCGGATGCCCAAGGTCTCACTGACCGTGAACGGCAAGCCTGCCAGCGCGGAGGTCGAGAACCGCACCCTGCTGGTGGAGCTGTTGCGCGAGAACCTGCGGCTGACCGGCACGCATGTCGGCTGCGACACCAGCCAGTGCGGCGCCTGCGTGGTGCACATCGACGGCGCCTCGGTGAAGGCATGCACGATCCTGGCCGTGCAGTGCGAGGGCGCCGATGTCGTCACCATCGAGGGCCTCGCGGCCGCCGACGGCACCCTGCACCCGATGCAGGAGGCGTTCCGCGAGTATCATGCGCTGCAGTGCGGGTTCTGCACCCCGGGCATGGTGATGAGCGCGATCGACCTGGTGCAGCGCAACCCGCAGGGCCTCTCCGACAAGGAGATCCGAGAGGGGCTCGAGGGCAATCTCTGCCGCTGCACCGGCTACCACAACATCGTCCGCGCGATCGCCGCGGCGCAGCAGGTGATGCACGGCAAGGTGAAGGAACTGCCGCGCGCGGCCGAGTAGGCCATCTGGCTTGCGTGCCCAGCGGGGCGCGCCAAGAACCGACGGAAGGCGGCGCTGAGAGCAGCGACGCAACAGGGACGACAGGAGCGTTCAGATGGGGTTCGAGGGCATCGGCGCGGCGGTCAGGCGGCGCGAGGACCTGCGGTTCATCTCGGGTCGGGGCAACTACACCGACGACATCAACCGTCCAGGCCAGCTTCACGCGGTGATCCTGCGCAGCCCGCACGCGCATGCGCGGATCAAGGGGCTCGACACGGCCGCGGCGAAGGCTGCGCCCGGCGTGGTGGCGGTGTTCACCGGCGAGGACATGGCAGCCGACAGTCTCGGCGGCCTGCCCTGCGGCTGGGGTGTCAAGAACAAGGACGGCAGCCCGATGGCCGAGCCGCCGCACCCGGTGCTGGCCGTCGGCAAGGTGCGGCATGTCGGCGACCCGGTGGCGGTGGTGATCGCCGAGACCAAGGGGGCTGCGCGCGACGCGGCCGAGCTCGTTTCGCTCGACTACGAGGTGCTGCCCGCGGTGCCGACGCTCGAGGTGGCGCAGAAGCCCGGCGCGGCGCTCGTGCATGACGGGGTCGCCGGCAACGTCTGCTACGACTGGCATCTCGGCGACAAGGACGCGACCGACGCCGCCTTCGCCAAGGCGCACAAGGTCGCCAAGCTCGAGCTCGTCAACAACCGGCTGATCCCGAACGCGATGGAGCCGCGCGCCGCGGTCGGCGAGTTCGATCCGATGTCGGGCGACTACACGCTCTACACCACCAGCCAGAACCCGCACGTGATCCGCCTGCTGATGGGCGCCTTCGTGCTGCACATCCCGGAGCACAGGCTGCGCGTCGTGGCCCCGGATGTCGGCGGCGGGTTCGGCTCGAAGATCTACCATTACGCCGAGGAGGCGATCGTCACCTGGGCCGCGGGCAAGGTGAAGCGCCCGGTGAAGTGGACGGCCGAGCGCACCGAGAGCTTCATGTCGGATGCGCACGGGCGCGACCACATCACGGTCGCCGAGATGGCGATGGACAAGGACGGGACGTTTCTTGGCCTGCGCGTGCACACCCAGGCGAACATGGGCGCCTATCTCTCGACCTTCGCGCCCTGCGTGCCGACCTACCTGTACGCCACGCTGCTCGCCGGCGTGTACACGACCCCGGCGATCTACGCCGAGGTGAAGGCCGTATTCACCAACTCCGTGCCGGTCGATGCGTATCGCGGCGCGGGCCGACCGGAGGCGAGCTTCCTGCTCGAGCGCCTGGTGGATATCTGCGCGCTCGAGATGGGGATGGACCGGGTGGAGATCCGCCGGCGCAACTTCATCCCCTCGAGCGCCTTCCCCTACCAGACGCCGGTTGCGTTGCAGTACGACAGCGGCGACTACACCGCGACGCTGGACGCCTGCCTCAAGGCGGCCGACTGGGCCGGGTTCGAGGCACGCCGCGCGGAGGCGAAGAAGCGCGGCAAGCTGCGCGGGATCGGCATCTCCACCTATATCGAGGCATGCGGCATCGCGCCGTCGGCCGTCGTCGGATCGCTCGGCGCGCGCGCGGGCCTCTACGAGGTCGCGAACATCCGCGTGAACCCGACCGGCAGCATCACCGTGTTCACCGGCACGCACAGTCACGGCCAGGGTCACGAGACCACCTTCGCGCAGCTGATCTCGGATCAGTTCGGCGTGCCGATGAGCCAGATCGAGATCGTGCACGGCGACACGGCGAGGATCCCGTTCGGCATGGGCACCTACGGCTCTCGCTCGATCGCGGTCGGCGGGTCGGCGATGGTGAAGGCGGCGGAGAAGATCATCGCCAAGGGCAAGCGCATCGCCGCCCATCTGCTCGAGGCCTCGGCCGACGACATCGAGTTCAAGGACGGCAAGTTCCAGGTCGCCGGCACCGACCGGTCGAAGGCGCTGGCCGAAGTCAGCCTCGCCGCCTACGTGCCGCACAACTACCCGATCGACGAGCTCGAACCCGGGCTGGAGGAGACGGCGTTCTACGACCCGAAGAACTTCACCTATCCTGGCGGCTGCCACATCTGCGAGCTGGAGATCGACCCCGAGACGGGCGTGGTGCAGGTGGCGAACTTCACCGCGGTCGACGATGTCGGGCGGGTGATCAACCCGATGATCGTCGAGGGGCAGATCCAGGGCGGTGTCGCGCAGGGCATCGGCCAGGCGCTGCTCGAGACCTGCGTCTATGACGAGAACGGCCAGCTCCTGTCGGGCAGCATGATGGACTACACCATGCCGCGCGCCGATGACCTGCCGAACATCTCGGTCGGCACCGCGATCACGCTCTGCACCCACAATCCGCTCGGCGTGAAGGGCTGCGGCGAAGTGGGCGCGATCGGCTCGCCGCCGGCGGTGATCGGCGCGGTGGTGGATGCGCTGAAGGACCACGGCGTGCGCCACCTCGACATGCCGGCGACACCGCACAAGCTCTGGCAGATCATCAACGCCAATCGGCCCCGCATGGCGGCCGAGTGAGGGGAGAGGACCGATGTACGATTTCGCCTATCACCGCCCATCCTCGGTTGCCGACGCGGTCAAGCTGCTGGCGGCCGACCCCGACGCGAAGGTGATGTCGGGCGGGATGACGCTGATCCCGACCCTGAAGCAGCGGCTCGCGAAGCCCTCCGCGGTGATCGACCTCTCCGGGATCAGGGACCTCGTCGGCATCTCGGTCTCGAGCAGCGCCGTGACGATCAAGGCGATGACGACGCACGCCGCGGTTGCCTCTTCCGCCGAGGTGAGAAAGGCCATCCCCGCGCTTGCGGCGATGGCCGAGCACATCGGCGACGCGCAGGTGCGCAACCGCGGCACGATCGGCGGCTCGATCGCCAACCACGATCCGGCCGCCGACTATCCGGGTGCCGTGCTGGCGCTGGGCGCGACCGTGCACACGAACACGCGCCGGATCGGCGCGGACGAGTTCTTCACCGGGATGTTCTCGACCGCGCTCGGGCTCGACGAGCTGATCACCGCGGTCGAGTTCCCGATCCCCGAGAGGGCCGCCTACGTGAAGTTCCCGAACCCGGCCTCGCGCTACGCGGTGGTCGGCGTGTTCGTCGCCAAGGGACCGGCCGGCGTGCGCGTCGCGATCACCGGGGCGGGCGCCAACGGCGTGTTCCGCCACAAGGCGATGGAGGAGGCGTTGGCGCAGAACTGGTCGCCCGATGCGCTGCACGACATCGGCACGGCCGAGGACGGGCTGAACGGCGACATCCACGCGAGCAAGGAGTACCGCGCGCACCTGGTCGGTGTGATGGCCAAGCGCGCGGTCGCGAAGGCGGGGTAGCGGGCGCGGGATCGGGGGTGCAGGGGAAGGGCCTTCCGGCCCTTCGCCACCGCGTCACACATCCGGCGTCGCCACCGGCTCGGCGCGCACCAGCACCTTGTCGATCCGCCGCGCGTCCATGTCCACGACCTCGAACCGGAACCCGCCCCACACCACCTGATCCCCTTCCGCCGGGATGCGCCGCGCCAGCGCCAGGATCAGCCCGGCGAGGGTGTGATAGCCGCCCTCCTCCGGCAGCTGATGCAGCCCGAGCGTCGCCTTCACCTCGTCCACCGGCATCATGCCGTCCATCAGCAGGCTGCCGTCCTCGCGCGTCACCACCTCGCCCGCCGGCGGCTGGCCGACCTCGTCGGCGACTTCGCCGACGATCGCCTCCAGCATGTCGGCGGCCGTCACGATTCCCTCGAAGCTGCCGTACTCGTCCACCACCAGCGCGAGTCCGATCGGCTCGCGCCGCAGGATCGCGATCGCGTCCAGCACGCTGGTGTGGTCCGGCAGCACAGGCGCCGGACGGATCACCGCGTCGAGCCCCAGCGGCTCTCCCGCAAGCGCCGCGTCGAGCAGTTCCTTGGCGCGCACCACGCCGACCACGTCGTCGAGCCCGCCCCGGCACACCAGCAGCCGTTCATGCGCGATCGCCCGGATGCGCGCCGCGATCGCCGGTGGCGGATCGTTCCCGTCGATCCAGCCGACCTCCATGCGCGGCGTCATGATCGCGCGGATCGGCCGGTCCGGCAGCCGCAGCACGCGCTCGATCATCTGCCGCTCCTCGGCCTCGATCACGCCGGCCTCGGCGCCCTCGGCGACCAGGGCCTTCACCTCCTCCTCGGTGACGGTCGTCGCCGGCGCTGTGTGCGCGCCGAACAGGCGGAGCACGAGGCCCGAAAGGCTGCGCAGCAGCCACACCGCCGGCGCGGCGGCCCAGGCGAGCCAGACCAGGAACGGCGCGACCGTCGCGGCGAGCGGCTCCGGCCGGCGCAGCGCCAGCGTCTTCGGCACGATCTCGCCCAGCACGATGGACGCGAGGGTGATCGCGGCGACCACGATCGCGAAGGCGATCGCGTGCGCCTCGGCGCCGATATGGGGCAGCGACTCCAGCCAGGTACCGAGGGTGCGCGCGAGGCCGACGCCGCCGAAGGCGCCCGCGAGCACGCCGACCAGGGTGATCCCTACCTGCACGGTCGGCAGGAAGCGCTGCGGGTCCTGCGCCAGCGCCAGCGCCGCAGCCGCACCGCGGACCCCGCGGCGCGCCATCGCGTCGAGCCTTCTCTTTCGCGACGACACAACGGCGAGCTCGCTGAGCGCGAGCAGCCCGTTCACCAGAACCAGCAGGAGGATGATCGCGATCTCGGCGACTGTGCCCATGGCCCTCGGCGGCGCTGGGCTGCGACCCGCGCCTCTCCTGGGTCGCAGTCTAGGTCATGCGCCGGTGCGCGCACATCCGTCGCGCCGGGGGGGATCGGGTTGCCGGCCCATCTGCCCCATGGTAGCGCACTGCCATGCGTGGACCGCTCGCGCACCGGCCCGGCAGCGCGCTCGACGGCCTCCGCGCAGCAACCGGTCGGGACAGGGCAGGTGAGGCTGACGATCGACGTGTCGCCGGGCGAGGCGATCGACCGCATGACGATCCTCGCGATCAAGCAGGATCGCATCTCGGATCCGCAGAAGCTCGCCCATGTCCGGCGCGAGGCGGAGGCGCTGGGCGTGGTCCTGGCGCCGCTGCTGCGCGCCAACCCCGCGCTCCAGGCGTCGGTGACGGCGTTGCGCGAGGTCAACGAGATCCTGTGGGACATCGAGGACGCGCTGCGCGACGACGAGCGCCGCGGCGATTTCGGGCCGGAGTTCGTTGCGCGCGCCCGCGCCGTCTACCGCACCAATGATCGGCGGGCCGCCCTGAAGGCGGAGGTCAACGCGTTGCTCGGCAGCGACATCGCCGAGCAGAAATCATATCGGGGCTGAACGGACCGCGCCGATGGCGGTGCTCCTGATCGGGCCGACGCGGCTCGGCGACGCGATCCTGGCGAGCGGCGTGCTCGACTGGCTGCTGCGGACCCACGCCGGCGAGCCGGTCTCGGTCGCGTGCGGTGCGCCCGCCTCGATGGCGTTCGCGCATGTCGAGGGCCTCACCGCGCTGCACGTCCTGGACAAGCGCCGCCATGGCGCGCATTGGCTCGCGCTCTGGCGAGCGGTGCGCCGGCAGCGCTGGCGTCGGGTCGTGGACCTGCGCCGGTCGCTGCTGCCGTGGCTGCTGCGGGCGGAGAGCCGCCACGTGGTGCCGCGCGCGCGGCCGGGCGAGCACCGCGTCGCGCTGGCCGCCCGCGCGCTCGGCCTGCCGCCACTCGCGCCGCGCATCTGGACGGCCGAGCGGCATCGCGCGGAGGCGGCACGGCTGCTGCCCGGGACCGCGCCCACGCTCGCGCTCGGTCCGGGTGCGAACTGGATCTGCAAGACCTGGCCGATCGAGCGGTTCGCCGCGCTGGCGGAGGCGCTGGTCGGCCCTGACAGCGCGCTCGCGGGCGGCCGCATCCTGCTGGTGGGCAGCGCCAGCGAGCGCGGTCTCGCCGAGCCGGTCCGGCAGACGATCGGCGCGGATCGGGTGGTGGACGCGTTCGGGCTGGACGTGCCGACCACGGGGGCCGCGCTCAGTGCGGCCACGCTGTTCGTCGGCAACGACTCCGCAATGATGCACCTCGCCGCCGCGGCCGGCACCCGCACGGTCGGACTGTTCGGGCCGACCCACGACACGCAGTACGGTCCGTGGGGCGCGCATGGCCTGACCGTCCGTACGCCGGCATCCGTCGAGGCGCTGCTCGCCACGCGCGGTCCCAGCCGACCGGACCGGACGCTGATGGACGGGATCACGACCGCTTCCGTCATCGAAGCGATCGCCGGACGGTGGCCCGAGCTGGCCGGCGGTCCGGCCGCCGCTCCGGTCCCGCTCGGCGAGCCGGGCGCGGTGCGCTGACGCGTCCGCCCCGCCCGCCGCCCGGGATCAGTCCCGCCGGTCGCGCCAGCGCCGCTCCAGCACCGCGAGCGGGGCGAGGGCGCGCGCGAAGCCGTAGGCCGGGATCGGCCTGAGCGGCTCGCGCAGCAGCGGCAGACGCTGCCATGGCGTGCCGAGCGCCTGACGCGCGAGCTCGCGCCCGATCGCGACCCCGAGCGCGACCCCGCGGCCGTTGCAGCCGATCCAGGTGGTCACGCCTTGCGCCAGCTCGTGCACATGCGGCGCGCGATCGGCGGTCATCGCGAGATATCCCCACCAGACATGGTCGAACCGCGGCACGCCGAGCTGCGGATAGACGGCCGCGACGCGACGGCCGATCCGCGCGGCGATGCGCGCGCGCCAGTTCCGGCCGGACACCAGCGCGCCGCCGGTGACCAGCCGCCCGTGCGCGTCGAACCGGAAGAAGTGGAGGTCGCCGCGCGTGTCGGAGAGCGCCTGGCCCTCGGGCAGGATGGTGCGGCGCACGTTGTCCGACAGCGGAACGGTCGCCATCTGGTAGCTCGCGACCGGAACCATCTCGCGCCGGAGCCCGGGCCAGAGGTCGTCGGAATGGGCGTTGGTCGCGAGGATGACGCGATCGGCGACCACCCGTCCGCGCGGCGTGCGCACGACCCAGGCAGCACCCTCACGCATGAGCGAAACGGCCGGTGCGTGCGTGAACACCAGGGCCCCGGCGCGCATCGCCGCGGCGGCAAGGCCGCGGGCGAAAGCGAGCGGATTGATCCGCCCGCCGCTGCGGTTGATCCAGCCGCCGTGCCAGTGCTCGCTGCCGGCGAGGGCTGCCATCGCCGCGCGGTCGAGCAGGTCGACCGGCGCGCCGCGGCCGCCCCATTGCCGCACGCGCGATTCCACGAGCGCCATCCGGCTCGGCCGGTGCGCCGGCTGGAGCCAGCCGTTCTGCACCGCCTCCGCCTCGATCCCGTGGGCGCGGATGAGGTCGAACACCAGCGCGGCGCTGTCGCGGATCAGGCCGACGAACGCCTCGCCCTTGTCGCCGAAGCGGCGCGCGATCTCGTCGGGGTCCATGCGCGAGAGCGTCGGGATCACTTGGCCGTTGTTGCGCCCCGACGCGCCCCAGCCGATCGCACCCGCCTCCAGCACCACCACTGACGCTCCGCCCTCGGCGGCATGCAAGGCGGCCGAGAGGCCGGTGAAGCCCGCGCCGACGACGCAGAGATCAGCACGCGTCTCGCCTTCAAGGGCCGTGGTTTCGGGCGGCGGTGGGGCGGTTGCCGCCCAGAGCGAGGGCGGCAGTTCCGTCAGGGCGACATCGTCGGGCATCCGCGCAGCAAGCCGCAACACGCCGCACGCGGCAAGATCAGGCGGCGTAGACCCAGTTCACGCCCGCGCCGAAGCTGTCGTAGCGGACACCGTAGACGTGGATGGACACGGCCGTCGCCGCCGAGGCGTTGTGCAGCTGATGGATCAGGGTGATGTCGGCCGGGCCGCAGCTCGTGGCACCCATGGGTCGCGGAACGGTGCGCGTGCGCACCGGCTTGCCGGTGCTGCCGAGCGCGAAGGTGCGCTCCTCCAGCCAGCCGCGATGCACGCCGAAGGCGCACCAGGTGCGGTGGCCGTGCACCGGGCTCGCCTGGCCGGGCTCCCAGACGATCGCCACCATCGCCCAGCCCGCTTGCCGATCCTCGTGCAACAGGTGGCGGACATAGCGGTCGGGACAGCCCGGACAGTCGAACCCGGCGAGGAGTTCGGGGCGGCCGAGAAACGGCGCGATCGCGTCCGCGATCCGTCCCTCCCGGCCGGCATCAGGGCCGCGCTCGGCCGCTGTCACGGCGTCGATCATCGCCTGCAGGGTCGCGTTGCGCGCCACCGTACTGATCTGGTTCATGCTGTCCCCCTTCCCCTAGGTCGCGATCCGCGTTGCCGCATCGGGTGCCAGCAGCGCGTCCATCACCATGGTCCGGCTGGTGCCGATCTCGCAGACGGCGAGCCGCGCCGCCTCGTCGCCGTCGCCGGCGACCAGGGCCGCGATCAGCGCCCCGTGCTCGGCCCGCATCTCGCCCGTGCGGTCGCGCCGGGCGAGGCCCAGCACCAGCATGCGCGTCGCCTCGTCGAGCAGCCGGCCGAGGATGCGGGCGAGCCGGCGGTTGCTGGAAAGCTCGGCGACCGCGACGTGAAACGCCCGGTTGGCCTCCAGGAAGGCGAGCGCGCTCTCCGGATCGGCCGGGTCATAGCCGCAGCGCACGACGGCATCGAGCCGCTCCAGCGCCCCGGCATCGACGCGGCCGGCCGCGAGCCGCGCAGCCTCAGGCTCGAGCAGCGCCCGGAGCGCGAACACCTCGTGGATGTCGCGCACCGTGATGGGGCTCACCATCCAGCCGCGCCGCGGCACCGGCTGCACCAGCCCCTCGTCGGCGAGGCGGGCGAGCGCGGCGCGCACCGGCGCCTTGCCGAGCCCCGTGAGCGTGGCGGCTGCGGTCTCGCTCACGGTCTCGCCAGGCTTCAGGCGGGTGGCGAGGATGGCGCGGCGGAGCGCCGCGGTCGCCTGGTCGGTGAGGGTGGGTGGCGGCGGGTCGAGCGCGACGATCACTGGCAGGTCCCTGCCATGGCTTCTGACATGTCAGTAGAATGCCGGACCGGCGGGCCAAGGTCAACAGGCCAAGGTCAACGGGCCAAGGTCAACAGCCGCTGCACCGGCGCCAGGTCAGGCGCGCGGACCGGGCGTGATCGTGAGGTGGCAGCAGCCCGTCGCACCGGGCGTCCAGGTCCGGTTCTCGATGCCGAAGCCGGCCGCCTCGAAGGTGCCGAGATCGACCGCGCCAGCGATCCGGCACAGCACCGCGCGCTTCGGCTCGGGCACCCCGGCGTCCTGCCACGCCTGCTGCAACGGGCAGGACTGGAACTTCACCTCCAGCGCGCCGGCGTCGCGGCGACGCAGTTCCGGGCGGAACAGCGTCTCGCCACCCGGCAGGCCGCCGAGAAACGCATCCTTCAGCCCGGCGAGGTCGGCCGGGGCGAAGCGTCGGAACGCCTCGCCCGCGGCCCGGCCGTGCAGGCGGATCGCCCGCGTCAACACCGCCTCGGCGCGCGCGGCGCCGATCGCGTCGGCCAAGGCGTCGTAGGCAGCCAGATAGACCAGCGCGCGGTTGGCGATCTGCGCCCGGAGCTGCCCGAGCAGCCGGTCCGCGTCCACCCGCGCGCCGCCGGTCAGTCCACCCGCGCGCCGGAGCGCTTCACCACCTCGGCCCAGATGCCGAGATCACGCTCCAGCATCTGCTTCGCCTCGGCCGGACCCTGGCCCATCGAGGTCATGCCCAGCCCCTCGACCCAGGCGACGAACTCGGGGTCCATGATGATCCTGCGCACCTCCTGCTCGAGCCGCGCGACGATCGGTGCCGGCGTGGCCGCGGGGGCCGCGAACAGGTACCAGGTGGTGGTGGAGAACCCCGGCAGGTCGCACGCCTCGGCCATGGTCGGCACGTCGGGGAACGCCTTCAGCCGTTCCCGGCTGGTGACGCCGAGCAGCTTCACCTGGCCTTGCCGGTACGGCCCGACCAGGGCGACGGTCTGGTGCAGGAAGATGTCCACCTCACCGCCGAGCAGCGCGGTCATCGCGAACGGTCCGCCGCGATAGGGCACGTGCACCATCTCCAGCCCGGCGGCGGCGGCGAACTGCACGCCGGCGAGATGGGTCGAGGCGCCGTTGCCGGTCGAGGCGTAGTTCAGCGCGCCGGGCCTGGCCTTGGCGGCCGCGATCACGGCCTTGCAGTCGGAGAGCTGGGGCCGCTGCCCGGGCACCACGGTCAGCGCGTTCGGCACGTCGGCGAGCGCGATGATCGGCACGAAGTCCTTCATCGTGTCGACCGGCATGCGCGCGTAGAGGGCGGGGTTGATCGCCAGCATCGCCGAGGTGCCCATCATGATCGTGTGGCCGTCGGGGGCCGCCTTGGCGACCAGGTCCATCGCGATGTTGCCGCCGGCGCCGACGCGGTTGTCCACGACCACCGGCACGCCGAGCGCGCGCGAGAGCGGCTCGGCCACCTTGCGGCTGTAGATGTCGGTGCCGGCGCCGTTCGGGAAGCCGCCGATGATGGTGATCGGCCGTCCCTGGACGGGGAAGCTCTGCGCGAGCGCAGGTGCGGCGGTGACGGCGGCGAGTGCCAGGCCGAGAACGAGACGGCGCGTCGGTGTCATCGGGACCTCCCACGATCGGATGAAGCGCGTATTCTCCGCTTCCCGCGCCGCGATGCAACCGAAGGTTCGCCGATGACCGTGCCGATGACGCTCCGTGCCGAGACTTCCATCGCCCGCGGCGGCAAGGCCGTCTATGGCGTGCCGCTCGGCATCCTGATGCTGGAGGCGCGCTTCCCGCGCATCCCGGGCGACATGGGCAACGGCACCACCTGGCCCTTCCCGGTGATGTTCCGCGTCGTGAAGGGAGCGAGCCCCGAGCGCGTGGTGCTGGAGGGTGCGCGCGGCCTGTTCGAGGATTTCCTGCGTGCGGCCGAGGACCTCGTTTCGCTCGGCTGCGAGGGGATCACCACCAATTGCGGCTTCCTGAGCCTGTTCCAGGCCGAGCTTTCGGCGCGGCTCAGTGTGCCCGTCGCGACCTCCAGCCTGATGCAGGTGCCGATGGTCCAGGCGCTGCTGCCGCCGGGCAAGCGGGTGGGGGTGGTGACAGTGAGCGCACAGTCGCTCACGCCCGCGCACCTGCTGGCCGCCAACTGCCCGGCGGATTTGCCCTTCGTCGGCACCGAGACGGGGCGCGAGTTCTTCCGCGTGCTGATCAAGGGCGAGAAGGACGACATGGACGTCGCACTCGCGCGCGAGGACATCCTGGAGGCCGGGCGCGCGCTGGTCGCGCGCCACCCCGAGGTCGGCGCGATCGTGCTCGAATGCACCAACATGCCGCCCTATGCGGCGGCGCTGAGCGAGGCGGTCGGGCTGCCGGTGTACGACATCGTGAGCTTCATCACCTGGTTCCACGCCGGGCTCAGGCCGCGCGCCTTCGGCTGACCGTCACCAGACCAGGCGGACGGCCCCGCGCGCCACACCCCGGCGGCCCCGTTCTGTCGGCGGAAGGATATCGCAGGAGGGCCACAGGCCGGTCTCGAGCGCGGCCGCATAGCCCTCGGGCAGACCGGCCGCGCGCATCGCCGCCGCGGCGGCCTGGTGGTCGTAGTGGAGCGGCAGCAGCTCGACCGTGAGCCCGTCGGCCCTGGGCGTCAGCACCGCGAACCAGCCACGCGCGGTGCCGTCGTCGGCCGGCATGCCGACCGCCCCGGCGTTCAGCCACAGCCGCGCGCCGATCGTCCGCGCGAACGGCATGCCGCAATGCCCGGCGAGCACGCCGTCGCAGCCCGTGGCGTCCAGCTCCTCGGCAAGGGTGGCCTCCTCCGCGGACGGGAACAGGAACCGGTTGATCAGGCGTGCCCCGCCGTGCAGCACCGCGAGCCGCCGCCCACCCGGCAGCGCGACGACGATGCGCCTGGGCAGGCCGGCCATCCAGCGCCGCTGCGCCGCCGTGACGGTCCGGCGCGCATGGGCGTACCAGGCGCGCGCGAGCAGGTCGCAGGCGGTGCCGTCGGCGAAGCCGCAGCCGCAGTCGTCGCTGTCGGCCGCGATCTGCCGTTCGCAATTGCCTGCCACGACCGCGATCCCGCTCCGCTGCACAAGCGCGACCGTCGCGGCCGCGTCCGCGCCATAGGCGACCACGTCGCCCGTGCAGATCGTCCGCGACGGCGGGATGCCGCGCCGCGCACCCTCGTCCAGCACCGCGCGCGTGGCCTGCAGGTTCGAGCAGCAGCCGCCGAAGGCCAGCAGGGGCCCGTCGGGGTGGAGGACCGTGCTCACGCGATCGCCCGGCGCAGGGCTGCGCTGATCCGGTCGGCCGTCAGCGTCAGCGCGACGATCACGGCCAGCAGCGCGACAACGCGGTTGAAGTCGAGCAGATCGATCGCGTTCTTCAGTTCCTGTCCGAGCCCTCCGGCACCGACCAGCCCCAGCACGGTCGAGGCACGGATGTTGAACTCCCAGACATAGAGCAGCGAACTCGCGGTCTGCGGCAGCGTCGCCGGGACCAGCGCCCAGAACGCGATGTCGAGCCGCGTGCCGCCGACCGCCTGGATCGCCTCGACGGGGCGCGGGTCGGCGGATTCCATAGCCTCCGACCAGAGCTTGGCGACCGAACCCGCGGAATGGAGCGCGATCCCGAGCATCCCCGCGAACGGCCCGAGCCCGACCGCGGCCACGAACAGCAGCGCGAAGACGAACCCGTCGATGCCGCGCAGGCTGTCGAGCAGCCCCCGCGCGGCGTGGTAGAGGGAACGCGCCGGCACGATCTGGCGCGTGCCGCAGAGCGCGAGCGGAACTGCGAACAGCGCGGCGAGCGTCGTGCCGAGGGTCGCGATGCCGACGGTCTCGGCCGCGCGCCAGGCGATGTCGCCGGGGCCAGAGAAGTCGGGCGGCCAGGATCCGGCGAGCCAGCCCGCCAGCCGGGGCAACCCCGCTGCCAGTCGAACGGGATCCGGCGCGACGACCACGATCGATGCGCCCAGCAGCAGGGCGAAGCCGCCCCAGCCGAGGCGCGCGACGGTCACGAGGCGTGCAGCCGGTTCAGCGCGCGCCCGGCCGCCTCGATCTGCGCGTAGGTGTCGTCGGTCGCCGCGACCCAGCCGGTGTAGTTCGGCGGCATCACGCGTCGGGCCATGTCCTCGTCGATCGCCAGCGCCGCCGCGCGCAGGGCGTCCTTGCTCGCTGCGTCGAGATCGCGCCGGACCGCGAGCGCGTCGTTCGGCAGCGGCGCGCTGCGCCAGACCACGCGCACCTGGTCCTCGCGGATGCGCCCAGCCGCGATCATCGCGGCGAGGTTGCGGTCGAAGTCGGTCGCGAGATCGACCTGGCCCGAGGCGACCGAGATCACGTTCGCCGCGTGGCTCGCGCCGTCGCGGTAGCGGAAGAAGCTGCGCGGCTCGATGCCGCGCTGCGCGAACCAGTGATGCGGGATCAGCCAGCCGCTGGTCGAGCCCGCGTCGGCGAAGGAGATCGACATGCCGCGCGCGTCCTCGGGGAAGCGCACGATCCGGAGGTCGGGCCGGGCGATAATGATCGCGTGATAGGTCGGCCGACCCTGGTACTTGACGGTCGCCAGCGCCTCGGCCCCGGCGCGATGCTTCGCCAGCACATAGCCCCAGGGCCCCATCCAGGCGCAATCCGCCTGGCCGCTGCCGAGCGCGACGGCGATGCCAGCCCAGTCGGTGGTGACGGTCAGCTCGTGGCGCCGGCCGAGCGCCCCGGCGAGATGGGCGAAGAACGGCTCGAAGGCGCGGCGGGTGTCGCCGGCGGTGGGCTGGAACGGGCCGACCGCGAAGCGGATCGACGGGCCGGATTGGGCCGAGGCGGGCCGGCCCAAAGCGGCCGCGGCGAGCACGGCCGGGGCGGCGAGCACGGCGCGCCGCGTCGAGGAAAGCGTCACGAAGGTCTCCTGCGATGTCAGCGGGAACAGGCCGCGCCGCCCAGCACGCAGAACCGCGCGCAGTGCGGGTGGTTGAGCGGCACGGGCCGGGCGGCCTCGGCGAGGGTCGCGCCGAGCTCGAACTTCGGGTCGTAGGGCAGCAGGGTGCAGGCGACGACCGCGGGCCGATCGGCACCCTTGCGCTTCACCACCATGCGCGACGAGGCGCACATCACGCTGTCCGGGCGCTTGCCCAGAATGCCCCAACACGACTCGGTGATCTCGGGTACGTCCGCGCCCTGGTCCATCTCGGGGAACAGCATCAGCGCCACCGGGTCGGCGGGGTCGATCGGGATCGCGTGGCGGGAAAACAGCTCGGCGAAGCCGGCGCGCATGGTCGATTCGTCCTCGCCGCCGAACGCGGCCCGACCGGCGACGTGCACCGTGAACCCCTCGCGGGCGAGCCAGCCGAGCCCATCGAGCGCCTTGGCGAAGCTCCCTTCGCCGCGTTCGACATCGTGATGCGCTGGCTCGTAGTGGTCGAGGCTGACGCGCAGCACCAGCCGATCCGTCCCGAACCGGTCGCGCAGCGCCAGCAGCGCGCGGGATCGCTGCCGCAGCGGCGCCATGGCGTTGGTCAGCACGATCGCCCGGTAGCGCGCGGGACGCGCCAGGACATCGGCGAGCATGGCCGGCAGGTCGCGGTTCATGAACGGCTCACCGCCGGTGAAGCCGATCTCCTCGAGCGGCTGGCCCGCGTCCTCGGCCTCGTCGAGGTAGCCGGCGACCTCGGCGGCCGTCAGATAGACCAGCGCATCATTGGTCGGGCTGCTCTCGATGTAGCACGTGCGGCAGGCGATGTTGCAGAGCGTGCCGGTGTTGAACCAGAGCGTGCAGAGCCCGGTCAGCCCGACGGCGGCCCGGCGCTCGCCCTTCGCGGTGATGGACGGGTCGCGGAACTTGGCCGGGTCGAGGCGGGGGGTGGCATGGGGCAGACGGCTGGACACGATCCTGCATTCCCGTTTGGCCTGCGGCGGACCGCCGCTTGGCGCGGTTTCGCCGCGACCGCGGCGAAGGTTACGGCGTGCCGGAGCGGAGTTCGACCGCGCGGGGTCAGCCGGCGAGCCGGTCCCAGCAATCCGCGCGCCCGGTCGGCAGGGCGTGCTTGCGGATCCGCTCGCTCGGCGTGCGCGGGAAGTCGTCGACCAGCGCGATGTAGCGCGGGTTCTGGTAGGAGGCGAGGCGCGCCGCCAGCCAGGCCGAGAGCGCCACGGGCTCAAGCGACGCCCCGGCGCGCAGCTTGACGAACAGCTTGATGTCCTGTTCGCCGATCTCGGCCGGCACGCCGATCATCGCGCAGCTCTCCACCGTCGGGTGCGCGGCCGCGACCTGCTCCACCTCCCAGGCCGAGACGGTCTCGCCGCGGCAGCGCACGGCATCGGCGCGGCGGCCCCGATAGACCAGCGCGCCGGTGCCATCCCAGGCGCCGAGATCGCCGGTGTGCAGCGCACCATCGCGCAGCACCGCCGCGCTCGCCTCCTGGTCGCGGAAATAGCCGGGGAAGATCGCGCCCGGCACGGCGCTGCGCACGACGATCTCGCCCGCCGGCACCTCCCGCCCGTCGGCATCGCGCAGCGTGACCGAGAACCACGGCACCGGCCGGCCGATCGCGCCGGGCGTGCCGGCCGCGTTCCAGGTGGTGATGCTCGAGGCCTCGGTCATGCCGTAGCACTCGCGCACGGTCAGGCCGAACCGCCGCTCGATCTCGCGCCACTGCTCGGCCGGGCAGCCCGCGCCCCAGGCGATGCGGACGCGATGGGCACGCTCATGTGGCCCTGGCGGCTGCTTCAGCAGCATCTGCAGGATGCCGCCGAGATAGTGGATGTGGGTGGCGCCGGTCTCGGCCGCCTGGGCCCAGAACCGGCTGGCGCTGAACCG
>NZ_JBHYDW010000104.1:0-1696 GCF_051860475.1 Elioraea sp.
CGCACCACTGCGCCGCCGGCGCAAGGGGGGGACTCAGAACCAGGCTCTTGGCCGCTCGCGCGGCGGCTTCTCGACCAAGATCCACCTTCGAACCAACGCTGAGGGTCTTCCGGTCGCTGTCCAACTGACGCCGGGTGAGGCGCACGACAGCACCGCCTACGCCGATCTGATGGCCGACCACGAGACCGATCCCGAGGTGCTGCTGGCCGACCGCGGCTACGACAGCGACGTCATCCGCGACGACGTGCGCAGCCGTGGCGGCACCCCGGAAATCCCCACCAAGAAGAACCGCCGCGTGCAGCATTCGGTCAACCACGCGCTCTACGCCCTGCGGAACCGCATCGAGCGCTTCATCAACCGCCTCAAGAACAGCCGCCGCGTCGCCACCCGATACGACCACACCGCCACCAGCTTCCTCGGCTTCATCCTGCTCGCCGCAATCAGACACTGGATCAACTTTGTCCACGCGGCCTAGGCCCGATCAGCACGTTCACAGGCTTGGGCGCGACCGCGCGCACCACCGCGCGGATCGCCTCCATGTCCGGCAGTCCGGGCGCATAGAGCACGTCCGCCCCGGCCTCGGCGAAGGCCGTGAGCCGGCGGATCGTGTCGTCGAGATCGTTCCGACCATGCAGGAAGTTGTCGGTGCGGCCGGTGAGCACGATCCGCCCCTTCGCCGCGCGCGCGGCCGCCCGGATGCGCGCGACGGCTTCGTCGTAGCCGTGAATCGGGTGGGCCGGATCGGCGGTGGTGTCCTCGATCCCGAGCCCCGCCAGGCCGCCGGCGATCGCCGCCTCGACGGTGGCGACGCAATCCTCGGGCGAGGGGCCGAACCCGTCCTCCAGGTCGCCGTTCACCGGCAGGCCGCTCACGCGTGCCATCAGCGTGCCGTTGGCGATCGCGGTCGCGCGGTCGATCGCGGCGACGCCGTCCTGCATGCCGAGCGCCCAGGCGATCGCGGCCGAACTCGTGCCGAGGGCCTCGAGCCCCTCGCGGCGGTAGATCAGCGCCGAGGCGGCATCCCACGCGTTCGGCATGACGAAGCCCGGGCCATGGTGCAGGGCGAGGAAGCGGTCATATGCGGTGCTCATATGCGCATCCTGCCACGTTCCGGACCGCTTGGCTTCGCCCGGCGCCGAAGGGCGGGCAGCGCGGACCCTGCGTGCTAGCGTTGCGCGCATGGTGCGTTGCCGATTCGTCCTCCTGGTTTCGCTCGTCCTCGCCGGATGCGGCACGGGCGGCGAACTGCTCCGCGCGCTCGGCGATACCGTGATGCCCGACGAAAGCCCGCCAGTGACGCGCGAACAGGCCGAGGCGTTGCCCTACGCCTCGGCGGTGGTGCGGCTCGGCGCGCGGCGGCCGGCCTTCGTCGTGCTGCACTCGGCGCAGGGCGGGCGGCTGATCTGGCTCTCGGCCGACCGTGTCGCGGTGGTGACCGAGGGCGGGCGCGTCGTGGCACTCGCCGGCGTCGAGGGCGCGCTCACCGACACGCGGTTCCGCGACGGGGTCCCGCCCAAGCCGCTCGGGCTCGGGCGGCATCTGCGCCTGGTCGATGTCGCGCCGTCGGTCTGGGGCCTGCCGGTGTCCTGCACCGGGAGGGCGCTCGGGCCCGAGACGATCGCCGTGCTCGGGATCGCGCGCGAGACCGAACGCGCCGCGGAGAGCTGCACGGGCGAGGACGGCACGCGCTTCACCG
>NZ_JBHYDW010000104.1:1706-16442 GCF_051860475.1 Elioraea sp.
GGTTCTGGGTCGGGCCGGAGGACGGGCAGATCTGGCGCGCCGAGCAGTGGATCGGCGCGGGGCGGCCGACAATCACCTTCGAGCTGGTACGCCCCCCGACCATACCGTGATCCCGGCCTGCCGCGCGCGCGCCGCAACCCACGCGGCGTAAAGGCCGAGGAGCGCGGCCGCGCCGAGGACGACGGCGAGCTTCGCCGGCGGCGCGAGGCCCAGGAAGCGGAACCCCGCCACGCCGGCAGCCGCCGTCACCACCCAGTAGAGCGCGCTCACCCGTACCGGCGCGATCCCCGTGCGCGCGAGCACCTGGTACAGATGCCCGCGATGCGCATCCGCAAGCCGCTCGCCGTTCAGCGCGCGGCGGATCAGCGTGAAGGCGACGTCGAAGATCGGCGCGGCGAGCAGCAGCGGCACGATGAACATCGAGACGCGCGCGGTGTCGAAGCGGGCGGCGGCGATGCCGAGCACGGCGAACAGATAGCCGATGAACTGGCTGCCGACATCGCCGAGGAAGATGCGCGCGCGCGGCAGGTTGAAGGGCAGGAACCCGGCGCAGCCGGCGGCCAGCGCGAGGGAGGCGACATAGACGAAGGCGCCGCCGTTGACGATCGCGATCGCGGCGAGGAACGCGGCCGCGACCGTGGCGATGCCGGCGCACATCCCGTCCAGCCCGTCGATGAAGTTCATCGCGTTGGTCAGGAACACGATCCAGACCAGCGTGACGGGCCAGGCGAGCGGGCCGAGCGCCACCTCGCCCACGAACGGCAGCGAGACGGTGTCCAGCGTCAGCCCGAACGGCATCGGCACGAGCGCGGCGAGCACCTGCGCGGCGAGCTTCCAGCGGAACGAGAAGTCGAGCAGGTCGTCGGCGAGCGACACGGCCGCGATCGTCGCCGCGCCGACCAGCACGGCGACGAAGTAGGTGTCCTCGATCCGTGCTATCGTTGCGATATTGTACTGTACGATCAGCCCGGCCATGGTCGCGATCACCACGCCGAGCCCACCGCCCTTCGGCGTCGGCCGCGCGTGCGAGGAGCGCGCGTTCGGCACGTCCATGATGCCGAGCCGCAGCGTCAGCCACACGATGCCTGCCGACAGCGCGGCGAGCGCGAGTGCGAAGCCGAGATGCGTGGGCAGGGCTGCGAGGGTGATCGGCGCCATCCGGGCGCGGACCCTGCCCAGCTCCATCCGCGCTGACAAGGCCGTGGCTGCGGCGACGCATCCACGTCCGGACCTGACGCAGCCGGATGGGACGATCCTCCGTCCCCGACCCCGCGAACCGTCGCGGCGGCACGCTTCGGCAGGGCCGCGTTCGACCGGGGGGCGGGGGTGTGCGTTCCGTGGTCGTGCCGACCCGGAGGATCGAGGAGAGAGGCATGAGAACCCTGCCCGGCGCCGTCGCGCTCGCGCTGATCTCCGGTTGCGCCAAGCAACCGGGCTCCATCCAGCCCAAATTCGCGACCAGCCATCCCTATCGCGGCATGAGCTGCGAGCAGCTCAACGACGAGCGAGCGCGCGTGCAGTCGGAGCTCGCGCGCCTGACCGCGCTGCAGCGCGAGAACGCCAACGCCGATGCCGCGATGATGACCGTCGGGCTGGTGCTGCTCTGGCCGGCGCTGCTAGGCCTCGCCGCGACCACAGACCGGTCCGACGCCATCGCTTCGATGATGGGCGAGCGCGACGCGATGGACATCGTCGCCCGCGAGAAGGGCTGCCCGGCCGTCAGCGTCGGCGCGCCCGCCCCCGAACCATCCGTCGCCACGCCGGAGGTTTAGCGGCGGCGGCGCCCCGCCGGCCGGGCGCGAAGCGATCCGCCCGGCCCACCCCACCCCTATCTCCCCGGCACCAGCCCGGACATCCCCCTCAGCCACGCCTCGCGCCGACCCTCGCGCGTCACCTCGTAGAGCGGGTGGTCCACCGCCAGCCGCTGCCCGCCGTCGCGGATCAGCGGCCGCACCAGCAGCGTCCCGCGCGAGGGCGTCGGCGTGCCGAACAGGTCGAACGGGAAGCGCATGTAGATCCCCTTGTCGAAGCTGCCTTCGCCGAAGCTGTCGAACCCTGCGTTGGTGAAGGTGGCAAAGCCGCCGATCTCGATCCCGGACCCGAACCGACGCCCGAGCTCGATCGTGGCACCCCAGTCGCGCGCAAGATACCGCCCCGCGCGCAGCACCGCGTAGAGGTCGCGATAGGGCAGGTCCCAGTACAGCGATACATGCCCGGTCCAGGTCTCGTAGTTGCGGAACCCGAACCCCTGGTCGTAGGCCCGCTGCTTCACCCAGGCGAGCTCCGCGCCCACCGCGAAGCGCCGGTCCAGCGGCCGCCACAGCACCTCGCCCTGCACACCGCCATACATCGTCTCGAGATACCCGACGGTCGCGCGCGCGAACACGTCCCGGCCCACGGTCCAGATCCGTTCCGCGGTCAGGCTGAGCAGCGGCGCGCGCGCCGCCTCCAGATACCGCCCGATATCCGTGCGCACATTCGGCAGGCGCGTGTCCGGCGGCACGGGCTGGCCGCGCAGATTGCCGAACAGGTCGAGCCCCACCTCGCCGCCGAGCGTCACCCCCGCGCCGAGCGCGACACGGGCGCCGGCGGCCGCCAGGACCTGCCCCTGCAACGGCCGGTCCGGGTCCATCAGCGCCAGGATCACCCGGGGCTCGAGCGTCCAGGAGAGCCGCGGAAACGCGCCCGGCACCGCCTCGCCCGGATCGGGCGGCGGCAGCGGCAGCGCCGGTCGGAGATCCGCGGTGATCGCGATCTCCTCCGGGCTCGAGAGCCCGATCGCCGCCTTCTCCACCTCGCCGCGCAGCACCGCGACGCGCGCGACCTCCGCCCCGTCCGGCGCGACCGACACCGCCACCCAGTCGATCCCCGACGGCAGATGCTCGGCCGCGAGCCGCGCCGCCCGTCCCGCCGTCGCGCCGAGCGTGCGGAACCGGCTCGTGGCCAGAACGATCCGCGCCTCCCGGCCGACGACCGCAAGCCGCATCGGCGGCATCCCGTCCGCGCGCAGCCGCGCGATCAGCGCCGCCTGCCAGTCCGGCGCCAGGTCCGGGCGCGGCGGGGGCGGCAGCGGCGGCGGCGCGAGCACGCGGGGCGGCTCGGCCGGGTCCATCCAGACGCTGGCGCGCACGACGAGGTCGCTGCCATGCACGAACGCCGCACCCAGCTCCACCCCCTGCACCGGCCGCCAAGACAGCCCGACATTGACGCGGCTCCGCGCGCGGCCGCGCCTGTCGCGGCGCTCGTCGCGCAGACCATCGCCGCTCAGCTCGACCAGCGCGGTGAGCCCCGGGATCGGCGTCCGCCACGCGATGCCGCCGAACAGGGCGACGTCGCGGCCGCGGAACCAGGCGCGCGCGAGCGGCACGCCGCCCTGGCCGACCGTCAGACGGCGGTCGCAGAACCGCCCGGACGCCTCGCAGAACGGATTCGTCACGTCGCGCCCGGTGCCGAGCCGGCCCCAGCCCACGCCGAGCGAGACGTCGAAGTCGTACCAGCGCTTGCTCGCGACCACGTACTCGCCGGAGTAGATGCCGGTGCCGAGCAGGTCCTGCAGCCCGACCGCGACCGCGGGGCGCCAGTCGTTCTCCTCGACCAGGCGCAGCTTCACGTCGAACGAGCGGTCGGTGGTGGTGCCGCGGCCCGTGGTCGCGTTCAGGCGCTCGGTGAAGCGGAACGTGGTCTCCAGCCAGCGCAGCGCCTGGAAGTTGATCGTGTAGTTGCGCCGCTGGCGGCGGATCGACGCGCCCGCCTCGATCGCGCCGTCAGGGCGGAAGCGCGCGTCACGCGTCTCGATCAGGCCCATGCCGCCCCAGCTCGTGGCGGTCTGGGCGAGGGCCGGCGAAGTGATCGCCATCATCAAAAGGAGCACGGAGGCTCCGCCCCCGAACCCCCGGCAGGGCGCCGCCCTGCACCCGCAAAGGGCCATTGGGCCGTTGGTACCCCCCCCCCGGGGGGGGGGGGCCCGGGGCCCAAGGCCCCGGGGGGGGGGCCGGGGGCGGGGCCCCGGCCGCGGGGGGGGGGGGCCGGCGGGCGCCGGGGGCGGGGGGGGGGGCGGGGGGCCCGCCCCCCCCCCCGTCACTTGAGCTCACGGGCGATCACCGCCAGCGCCGCCGCACTGATCGAGACCTGCGACAGCACCTGAGTCAGGTCGCGGATGAACCCCCAGGTCTCGAACGGGGACGGGTCCTGCGGCACCACCACCATCGAGCCCGGCGGGATCGGCTCAGGCGACCAGTTCCACGACGACAGCCCCGCCGGCTGGGTCTGCCCGCTCGGCAACACGACGAACGCCCGGCTCGTGTCCGCGAAGCGCTGCGGCCCGCCGGCTGCGCTGAGGTAGTCGCTCGCGCGACGGCCCGAGCGGAACTGCAACGCCCCAGGGTTCAGCACCGCGCCGACCACGCTCACGTCGTTCGGCCGCTTCGGCATCACCAGCATGTCGCCAGGTTCGAGCAGCAGGTCGAGCTCCGGCCGCGCCGCCAGCACCGCGGGGTTCGCCTCCACCACCATCCGCCCGGCCGCGCGCGCCTCGCGCAGACTGGCCGCGAGCTCCCGCCCAGCGCGGATCGCATCGCCGAGATCGACCGACGGCCGCCCCACCGGCGCCGACACCGCCCGGCCGGCCGCCACCTGCAACAGGCTTGTCTCGAGCTCGCGCGCCGCCCGCTCGAACCCCTCCTGCTGGCGCACCCGCACGCTCTCGCGCGTGAACACGGCGCCGAACGGATAGGCCTCGCGCGTCAGCCCGCCGGCGCGCTGGATCAGGTCCGACAGCCGCTCGCCGCGCCGGATGTCATAGACGCCGGGGCGGACGAACTCGCCGGCCAGCCGCACCGGCCCGGTGTCGCGGTCGATGAACACCCTTGCGAACCGCACGGAATCGCGAGGCGCCACCCGCACCGCGGCGAAATTGCGCGACTCGATGTCGAGCAGGAACCGCTCCACCGGCGCCGCCGAGGCGCCCTCCACCCGCACCACCCGTGTGAGCTCGACATTGCGCAGATCGGCGCTGTCGGTGGGGCCCCCCGCCACCGCCAGCAGGTCCGCCAGCGTGCCCTCCCCCGCCATCGGATAGAGCCCGGGCCGACGCACCTCGCCGGTCATCAGCACTGCCGTCTCCAGCGCCGCCGCGGCGAGGTCCGGATGGTCGACGAACACCTCCGGGCAGCCAGCGGGCCCGGCCTCGATCACGCCGAGCCCCGTCACGTTCGCGAACCGCTCGGGGCTGCCCGCCGCCAGCACGGCGAGCTGGGCGAGGGCCGCGCAGTCCTCCGGCGGAGCCTCGCCGCGCAGCACGCGCTGCACCGTGGGGCCCGACAGCCAGGCGATCTCGGCCCGGCCGAGCAGCACCACCTCGTCCTCGTCGGTGAGCGGCAGATCGCCCTGGCCGGCGAGCAGCCGGCCGAGATCGAAGGGCTGCACGCGCTTCAGCCGCGTCGCCGGATCGACCCGCACCAGCGCGGCGAAGCGCAGATAGGGGTCGGGGCGGATCTGGCGCGGATCGCCGACCAGCCGGCGGAGCGTCGGCGCGGCACCGCGCGAGCGCAGCTGCGGCAGCAGCACATGCCCCGAGAGCCGCACCTGCCCGACCAGCGCCTGAAGGCTCGGCAGCACCATCACGAGGTCGCCCCGCCGCAGCGCGCGGTCCGGCGCGACCTCGGCGAACGCGGAGCGGCCCGCGGCGTCGAACTGCTGCAGCAGGAACCGCATGCCCTGTGGCCGCAACGTGTCGCCGGCCAGCGCCAGCGCCTCGCGCAGCGGCAGCACCGGCACCGCGGCTGGCAGTTCGTAGATCGCGGGCCGCCCGACCTCGCCGGCGATCGCCACCGTCCCGCCGAGCGGCGGCACCACGATCCGGTCGCCGGCCGTCAGCGAAAGGTCCGGCGCCTCGCCGCGCCCCGACAGCACGCCGTAGAGATCGACCCGTCGCGTCCCGCCCTGCCCCTCGACGCGGATCGCCCGCAAGGACCCCGTGCGCTTCACCCCGCCCGCCGCGGCCAGCGCGTCCAGCACCGAGGCAAGGCTGGTCAGCGCCTGGAACCCCGGCCGCACGACCTCCCCGCCGACGAACACCTGCACCTGGCGCACCGCGCCGACCGCAACGAAGGCCTCGGTGCCGGGAAGCTCGCGCGCCAGCCGGGCCTCCAGGTCGGCGCGGAACTGGCCAAGCGGGCGGCCCGCGGCCGGGATCGGCGCGAGATCCGGCAGCGTCAGCCGCCCGTCGCGGTCGATCCGCGCCGCGACCGTCCGCGAGACCCGCCCGCGCAGCGTCACCACGACCTCGTCGTCGACGCCGAGCACGTAGCCCGGCGGCAGCGCCGCGACCGCACCGGGGCCGCCGGGCGGGAGCGCGGCAAAGGCGTCGTAGCCGAACTGGCGCAGCTTCGGCGCGGCGGCGGGGAGGCGCGGGGCATAGAATGCCTCGACCGGGGACTCAGGGTCGGGCGGAGGCGGCGCCGGCGGCTCCGCGGCGCGGATCGGTGCCGGTTCGCGCCGTGCCGGCTGGGGCTGGGGCCCGCCGGCCGCGTCGAGCATGCGCTGGATCGCCTCGGGCGTGACGCCCGGCGGCAGGCCGGGGAGTGGCGGCGGCCCCAGCGGCGCCTGCGCGGCGCACGGCACCGCGAGGAGAATCGCCAGCGCTGCTAAGGCGAGTCGAACCGCCACCAGGACGCTCCCGCACGAGGGGTCGGACCGGCAGCGACACGGCCCGCAGCCTCAACCCTTGCGCGATATCCGGTAACACGTCATGCGCGCGTGTGCCAACACGCGGCAGGGCTCGCAGGGGATAGAATGGCATGGCGGCACGCGCGCAGCTGGTCCGGCTCGCTGTGTGGCGGGCCCTGCTCCGGCGCGGGCTCATGCCCACGCTGCGCCGCGCCCGCCACGAGGCCTGGGTCCGGCTCGGCGGACCGTCCAGGGTCCTGCCCGACCACGCCGCCCCGTCGGGCCCGTTCCTGCCCGCCTCCTTGCCGCCGCCGGCGCTCGACGCGCCCATGCTTGCGCGCGTGCTGACGGGCGCGGACGCGGCCGCCCGCACGCCCGACTGGTCGACCGATCGTCCGGACGCCACCGCGCCCTGGCACGCGATCGACCCCTACGCCCACGGCGACATCCGCCTGTTGTGGCAGACGTCCCGCTTCGCCGCCCTGCCGGCGCTGGCGCTCGCGGCGCGAACCTCTGGATCGCGACGCTTCCTTGCGGCGGCCGAGGCGCACATCACGTCCTTCCTCACCGCCTGCCCGCCATTCCAAGGCCCGCACTGGGCAAGCGCGCAGGAGGCAGCGATCCGGCTGATCCACGTCGTAGGCGCCGGGCTGATCCTCGGTGGTCCGCCGACGTCCGGCACGCGCCGCCTCGCCACGCTGCTCGCCTCCCGGGTACGCGCGACGCTGCTCTACGAGCGGTCGCTCGCGAACAACCATGGCCTCGTCTGCGCGGCGGCGCTCGCCGGCGCGGGCGCCTGGCTCGGCACGGAGGATCGCCGGGTCGGCGAGCGGGTGCTCGCTGCCGACCTGCCGCGCCTGACGACGAAGGCGGGCGGGTTCGCCCAGATCTCGACCCGCTATCACCGCATGACGCTCGACGCCCTGTCCTTCGCGGTGCTCGCCGGCGCGAGTCTCGCGCCGACGGATGTCGCACGCGCCCGCGCGATGACGACCTGGCTCGCCCGCGTGACCGACCCAGCCACCGGCCGCACGCCCCGCCTCGGCCATGATGACGGCACTGTGCTGCTCGATGCCGCCGGCGCCGGCGCCGACGACACCCGCCCGTCGCTTGCGCGCGCGGCCGCCGCATTCGGGACGTGCTCCGCCGAACCCGCACTGGCCCTTGCCGGCCTCGGCCAGCTCCCCGACCCGCCGTCCGGCGTCTGGACCGACCCGGACGGCGGCACCGCAGGGATCACGGCGGGGCAAACCATCGCGCTGCTGCGCCTGCCGGGCGGCCGGTTCCCGGCCGGCCAGGGCGACATCCTGCATCTCGCCCTGATGCATCGCGGCGAGGAGATCCTGCGCGACGCCGGAACCTGGCTCTACAATCCTCCGCCGGGGGAGACGGATCTCGCCGGCACCGCGCACCACAACACGGCGCAATGGGGCGCCGTCGACCGTCCGCCGCGGCTCGGCAGGTTCCTGTTCGCTGCCCCACCGCGCCTTCGCGGGCTGGACCGTAGCCCCCTCGGCCTGCGTGCCGCCTGCGACGGCCACGACCGGACGGTCGCTGTCGAGGGCAACACCGTCGTCGTGACCGACCGCCTCGCCCCGGCGGCCGCCGTGATTGCCGTGTGCGCCGATGGCCCGGTCGATCTCCGCCTCGCGCAGGGCTGGGACAGCCCGCGCTACGGCAGGCGCGAACGCATGCCTGTTCTGACGCTGCGCTGCGGCGACTCGACCCGCACGGTCAGCACCAGCATAGGGCTGTCTTGACGCACTTTTAACGCTCGCGTCACGCGCGCGCTTTCCGCGTGACTTGTAAACCCAGCGGATCGGCGACGTTCCGTGCAACCCCGTCGTGTTCCGTGAGCCGCGTCCATGACAAGTGACGCACTGTTGACCGGGCTGTGGCGCCACCGTGCGGGCGTCGTCCTGGGCGCGCTGGTGCTGTGGCTGGCCGCGCTCGGGGTGATGCTGCTGATGCCCAGCGCGCATGTCGCCCGTGCCGTGGTCGCGCCCGCCGAGACCACCGGGATCGCTGCCTCGTCGCTGCTTTCGCCGCTGCCGTTCGTCGGTGCGGGACTGCTGGACCAGCGTCCGACCGGCAATTTCGCGGTCTATCTCGGCGCGCTGCGCGCCCGCGAGGCCGCCACCGTGCTGCGGCGCGATACCGATCTCGCGGATCGCCTCGCCGCCGACCGCGCGGCCGGTCCCGTTGCGCGCGCCCTCGCCGGCCTCGGCCTCGGCGCGGAGGCGACGCTGCTCGACGACGACCTGATGGCCTGGCTCGCCCGCAACGCCTCGGCGACCCAGAGCCCGGCCAGCGTGGTGTGGACGATCGAGGCGCGTCACCCCGACCCGGCCCTCGCGCTTGCGGTGCTGAAGGTGCTGCACACCGCCGCCGAGGCGCGCGTCCGCGAGGAGATGCAGGCGATGGTTGCGCGCCGGCTCGCCTTCCTGACCGAGCGCGCGGCGCGCGAGTCCGATCTCGGCGTGCGCCAGGCGCTCTACGGCCTGATCGCAGAGGCGCACCGCCACGAGGCGGTGCTGGCCTCGGATCCGGCCGTGGCCGCACGCGTCGTCAGCGCGCCGGCGGTCGAGGACCGGCCGAGCGTGCCGAACCGGCCGCTGCTCGCGGCGCTGGCCGTCCCGGCCGCGCTGCTCACCTCGCTGGGGGTCTGGGCGCTCGTGCTGATCACGCGCCGGCGCGAGCAAGCCGACCGCGAGCCCGCCCCGCCGCTCCGCGCGCTCGCCGGAGGCCGTTCCGGTGCCGACTGAGGCCGATCCCGCCGCGTCGGGCGCAGCCGCGGCGCTCGGCATCGCGGCGGCTGCGCTTCAGTTCGCCGCCGCGCTGAAGGGCCTGCCCGGGCTCGCCGACCTGCCGCTTGACATCACCCCGCCGCTGCTTGCGATCGTGCTCGGGCTGGCAGCCTGGCGGCTGCTGCTGCACCCGCACCGGATCGGCGCGGAGGCGGCGCTGCTGATCGGGCTTCAGGCGCTGCTGGCGTTGTGGCTGACGACCGCCGGGGCCTGGAGCGGAGGCGCGGAGACGCTGCCGCGCAAGCTCGCCGAGATCGTGCTGCTCGGCCCGGCGATGACGGTCGCCGGGCTGGCGGTGGCCGCGCATCCGCATGCGTTCCGGGGTTTCGCCGCCGGCTGCGCGGCAATCGGGCTCGCGGTCGCGCTCGCGGTGCCGCTCGCGGTCGCTGCCGGGATCGCAGTCCTGGGCGGCGCCACCGACGCCGAGACGATCCGCGTCCAGTACCAGGTGGCGACGCTGGCGCTCGCCGCCGCCGCCGCGGTGCTCGCGGCCGGCGCGGCCGAGGCGCGGCCCGCGGGGACGATGCTGCGGATCGCCGGTGTGGCGGGGCTCGCGCTCGCCGCGCTCGCGACCGGCGGGCGGGCCGGGCTGGTCGGCCTCGCCGCCGCGGTCGTGCTGGCGCCCGCCGCCGTGCTGGCCGCGCGCGGCCGGATCGGCGCCGCGCTCGCGGTTGGTGCCGGCGCCGCTTCGGCCCTCGGACTCGGACTTGCCCTGGTGCTTGCGCTCACCGATCCGGCCGGCACGCCGCGCACGCTTGCGCGCTGGCTCGAGGGCGCGCTCGGCGCCGGTGCGGTGCGCCCGATCCTCTGGGCCGAGGCGTGGCGCCTCGCGACGCCGCTCGGCCTCGGCAGCGCGGGCTTCGCCCCGACGGCAGGGCTCGGCGATCTGCGCGGTTGGCATCCGCACAATCTCGGCCTGGAGGCGCTGGCCGAGGGCGGCGTGCCCGCGGCAAGCCTGCTGCTGGCCATCGCCCTCGTCTGCGCAGCCACGCTGATCCGCCGCGCGCGCGAGGTGCCGCCGGTCCAGCTCGGCGCGACCGTTGGCTTTGCCTGCGTGGCCCTGGCCCAGGCCACGAGTTCGACCGATCTCGGCAACCGCATGGCCTGGCTTTGGGTCGGTATCGTGACAGGGCTTGCGGTACGGGCGCTGCCGCGCCGGCTGGCGGTGCCGGCATGACCACGCTCTACCCGCCGGCCGGCAAGCGCGCGCTCGACGTCGCGGGCGCGGCGCTGCTGCTGGTGCTGCTCACGCCGCTGCTGGCCTGCCTGGCCGTCGCCGGCCGGCTCGCGCTGGGCCCGGGCGTGCTGTTCCGCCAGGAGCGGCTCGGGCTGCAGGGGCGCCCTTTCACGCTGGTGAAGTTCCGCTCCATGCGCCCCGGCGCCGGCGGCGACGCCGCGCGACTGACCGGCTACGGCGCGTGGCTGCGACGCACCTCGCTCGACGAGTTGCCGAGCCTGGTCAACGTGCTGCGTGGCGAGATGAGCCTGGTCGGGCCCCGCCCGCTGCTGGTCGCGGACGGCCCGGCGCTCGCCCGGCTCTGCCCGGCACGCTTCACGGTGCGCCCGGGGCTGACGGGGCCGGTTCAGGTCGGCGGGCGCAACGCGCTCTCCTGGTCGGACCGGCTGGCGCTCGACGCGGCCTATGCGCGCGACGTCTCGCTCAGGCGCGACCTCGCCCTCCTGCTCGCCACCCCGGCCGCGGTGCTGCGCGGCGACGGCATTGCCGCGCCAGGCCATGCTGCCGGCGCGCCGCTCACCGGGGCGACCCGGCCATGACCCTGCTCCCCGCGCCCGCCCCGCCCGCTGGCGAGCCCGCGCTCCACCCGCCGATCCTGCTCTCCCCGCCCGACCTCACCGGCGCCGAGTTCCGCGGCGTGATCGAGGCGCTGGCGAGCAACTGGGTGGCACCCGTCGGGCCGCTGCTCGACCGGTTCGAGGCGGGACTCGCGGCAAGCACCGGCTTCCGCCACGCGGTCGCGACCAGCTCGTGCACCGCGGCGCTGCATCTCGGCTGCCGACTGCTCGGCGTCGGTCGCGGCGACGAGGTATGGGCGCCGACCCTCACGTTCATCGCCTCGGTCGCGCCCGCGCTCCAGCAGGGCGCGACGCCTGTGTTCCTCGACGTCGATCCGGCCACCTGGACCCTCGATGCCGGGCTGCTGGAGGCGGCGCTTGCCGAGGCCGCGCACAAGGGACGGCTGCCGAAGCTCGTGATCCCGACCGACCTCTACGGGCATCCCGCTGACCTTGCCGCCATCCTCGCGGTCTGCGGCCGCTGGGGCGTGGCGGTGCTGTCCGATGGCGCGGCCTCGCTCGGCGCCCGGGCACATGGCGCGCATGCGGGCACCGGCGCGGCGGCCTGCTGCGTCAGCTTCAACGGCAACAAGATCGTCACCACCGGCGGCGGCGGGGCGCTGCTGACCGACGACACCGCGCTGGCCACGACCGCGCGCCATCTCGCCACCCAGGCGCGCGAGGACGAGGCGCACTACGAACACCGCACCTGGGGGTACAACTACGCGCTTTCCAACGTGCTGGCGGGGATCGGGGTGGCGCAGCTGCCCGATCTCGCGCGGCGCGTCGCCCGGCGCCGCGCGATCTTCGCCCGCTACCGCGACGCGCTCGGCAGCCTGCCCGGGGTCGCGGCCCAGGAGGAGGCGCCCTGGGCGCGGAGCAACCGCTGGCTGACCGCGATCACGGTCGATCCGCACCACTTCGGCGCCACCGCGGAGGCGATCCGCCTCGCGCTCGCCGCGGACGGCATCGAGACCCGCCCGGTCTGGAAGCCGATGCATCTCCAGCCGGCCTTCGCCAGCGTCCGCGCGGTCGGCGGCGGGGTGGCCGAGGACCTGTTCGCGCGCGGGCTCTGCCTGCCGTCCGGCTCCGGCCTGAGCCCCGCGGCCCAGGACCGCGTGATCGCCGCGATCGCCGCACTGCATCGGAGGGTGGAGTGAGAATTCTCTACCTGCATCAGCACTACTCGACGCCGGAAGGTGCGCTGCCGGGCCGCAGCCACGCCTTCGCGGCCGCCCTCGCCGCGCGCGGCCACGCCGTCACCCTGCTCTGCGGCCGCCACGAGGGCGCGGAGATCGGCACGGATGGACCCTTCCGCCGCGGCGTCCGCCGGTCCGAGGTGGCTGGATTCCGGGTGGTCCAGCGCGACATCCCCTACGCCAATGCGATGGACGCGCGTGCCCGCGGCCGCGCCTTCCTGCGCTACGCGGCCTGGGCGACGCGCCCGGCCGTGCTCGGACGCTGGGACCTGGTGATCGCCTCCTCGACGCCGCTGACGGTCGCGCTGCCGATGATCGCGGCCAAGCGGCTGCGCGGCGCGCGCACGCTGTTCGAGGTGCGCGACCGCTGGCCCGAGCTGCCCGCCGCGATGGGGCTGCTCACGCACCGCACCGAGCGCGCGATGGCGCGGCTGGAGCGCGCGGCGCTGGCGGCGTCCGACGCGGTGATCGCCCTCGCCCCGGGCACCGCGGAGGCACTGGGCGCCGCCTGCGGCGACGCCGGCCGCGTTGCCTTCATCCCGAACGGCTGCGACCGCGCGCTGTTCGCCGACATCGCCGCCGAGCGCCCGGTGCCGGCGCCGGAGGGCGGCATCCTCGCGGTCTATGCCGGCGCGCACGGACCCGCCAATGGGCTCGGCCAGCTGCTCGACGTCGCCTGGGTGCTGAAGGCGTGGCAGGAGAGCCGGGTGCGCCTGGTGCTGATCGGCGAGGGCGGCGAGAAGCCCGCGCTGATCGCGCGCGCGCGCGCTGAGGGCCTCGACAACGTCACCTTCCTCGACGCGATGCCGCGCCCCCGGCTCGCCTCCGTGCTGAAGGGCGCGGACGTGGCGCTGCACTGCCTCGCGCCGGTGCGGCAGTTCGCGGAAGGCACGAGCCCGAACAAGGTGTTCGAGGCGCTCGCCGCCGGGCTGCCGGTGCTGACGAACTGCCCGGGCTGGCTCGGCCGCGAGCTCGCGCGCGCGGGCGGCGGGCAGGCTTTTCCTCCCGGGCACCACGCCCTGCTCGCCGAGGCGGCGTCCCTGCTCGCCGCCGCGCCGGAGCGGCGTGCGGCGATGGCCGGCGGCGCCGCGCGTCTGGCATTGCGGTTCGACCGCACCCTGCTGGCGGCGCGGTTCTGCGCCATCGCCGAGGCGGCCGCCCAGCGCGCCCGGCTGCCGGAAGGCGTGCCGCTGCCTGCATGACCGCCCTGTTCCTGTCCTCGACGCATCCGGCCGACGACCGGCGCGTGGTCACGCTCCAGGCCGCGAGCCTCGCCGCCGCCGGTCTCGCGGTGCTGCATGTCTGCCCCGCGGGGCGCGATCCGCCGCCGGGTGTGCCGACGCGGACGGTGCGGCGCCGGCCGGGCCTCGGCGGACGGCTTGCGGTGCTGCCGCGGCTGTTCCGCGCCGCGCTGCACGCCCAGCCCGCGACGATCCAGGCGAGCGAGCCCGATGCCTGGGTGGTGGCGCTGCTGGTGAAGGCGCTCACCGGCTGCCGCGTGGTGTTCGATGTCCACGAGGACTACACCGATCCGCACCGGCTCGCCCGGCTGCCCGCGGCGCTGCGCCGGCCGGCCGCCGGCGCGGTCCGGCTCGCGTTCCGGCTGCTGAGCCGCTGGACCGATGCGGTGGTCCTCGCCACGCCGGTGCTCGCCGAGCGTTTCCCGGCCGGGCCGGACCGGCCGCCGCGGGTGCTGGTGCGCAACCTGGTTCCGCGCCACGAGGCCGAGGCGATGCCGCGCGCAGCACCCGGTGCGCGGGGACCGCTGCGACTCGTCGCACTCGGCGCGATGGGGCGGACGCGCGGCTGGCCGGTCGCGCTCGCCGCGCTGGCCCGCGCCGTCGATCGCACGATGCAGCTCGAGGTGGTTGGTCCGTTCACCGACGCCTCGGCCGCCGAGTTCGCCGCGACCGCCGACCGGCTCGGGCTCGCCGCGCGGGTCGCCGCGACCGGCGCGCTGCCGCGCCCCGACGCGCTCGCCCGCGCGGCCGAGGCGCATGCCGCACTGGTGCTGTTCGCGCCCGGCCCCGCCAATCACGAGGCGGCCCTGCCGCACAAGCTGTTCGAGGCGATGGCGCTCGGCCTGCCCGTGGTGGTCGCCGAGACCTGTCGCCCGGCCGCCGTGCTGGTGGGCCGCACCGGCTGCGGACTGGTCGTGGACTCCGCCGATCCGGCGGCCGTCGCCGAGGCGTTCGACACCCTCGCCGCCGACCCGGAGGCCCGCGCCCGCATGGGGAGCGCCGGACGCCGCGCGCTGCTCGCCGACTATG
>NZ_JBHYDW010000105.1:0-16224 GCF_051860475.1 Elioraea sp.
CTCAGAAGGACTTGGTATCAGATCCCGCCCGCGTCGGGGAATCCCCCTTGTGAGTCTCGCTCAGAAGGACTTGGTATAAGGCGGTAGCGCCAGGCGGCATGATCTACATCGTGGGACACATCCTGGAGGACAGCCGCATCGCGCCCGCGGCGGCGGTCGGGTTCAACCTGGTCTTCCTCAACGTCTACGATGCGGGCCGCGCGCGCAGCGAGGGCGAGCACCGAAGCGGGCTCGCCGAGGCGGGCTTCGTGGACGTCGAGGTCCGCTACCGCGCGGCCCCCGGCGACGCGAGCATCCTGGTCGCGCGCAAGGCAGCCTGAGGCTGCTCCATCGGGTCGCGCGAACCCGGAACCATTTCCCGCAGGCCGGAAGGGGACTAGCCCCGCCCAGGACGGCGCACGACGCGCACGGTCCCGCCGCGCGCGTTGCCGCAGAAGAACCGGTCGGCGCCGTCGGACTCGAGCCCCGACACGACGGCGCCTGGCGGCATCTCGATCCGCTGCACCACCTCGCCGCTGCGGGGATTGACCTGCCGCAGATCACTCTCCTCGCCCTCCCAGGTGCCGTGCCAGAGCTCGCCGTCGACCCAGGTGACGCCGGTGACGAAGCGGCTCGCCTCGATGGTGCGAAGGATCGCCCCCGTGGCGGGATCGAGCTGGTGAATCTTCTGGTTACGGTACTGCCCGACCCAGAGCGTCCCCTCTGCCCAGGCGAGCCCTGAGCCACCGCCGCTGGGTGCGGGGATCGTGGCCAGCACCGTGCCGGTCTTCGGATCGATCTTCTGGATGCGCTCATCGGCGAGCTGGAACAGGTGCTCGCCGTCGAAGGCCGTGCCGGCATGCGCGGCGACATCGATGGAGCGCACCAGCGTCCCGCTCTGCGGATCGAGCGCGTTCAGCCTCTCGCCCGAGGCGAACCAGATATGCCTGCCGTCATAGGTGACGCCGGCGACGTGTTCCACGTCCGGAAAGGGTCCGTACTCGTGGAGGATCTCGGCTGCTGCTCGCTTCATGCGGCCAGCCTAGCCGGACGGCAGTGGTGCCGGGAGCAACACTGTCGTCGCGATTCCCGGCAGAGGCGCGGTGATCCACCGGCGGGCCCGGCCGCGGCCGAAGGGCTGCACCTTGCGCGACGAGGCGAGCGCATCGAGCGCGCGCTGCACCGTGCGTTGGCTCACGCCGAGTGCGAGCGCAAGCGCCGAGCTCGACCACGCCTCACCATCGGCGAGCAGCGCGAGCACCGAGGCATGCTCGTCCTCGACTGGCCGCGCCAGCACGACGACCTCGCCCGAACTGCGCGGGGCGAGCGCAAAACCCCGCTTGGTCGCCCGCAGCGCCGCCACGCCCCGGAGCATCGCGCGCAGCCGCCCGGCCTCGACGCGCAAGCGTGCACGATGCGACTCGTCGGTGAATCGTGCGCCGAACGTACGCGCGATCAGCACGCTCCGCGGCACGTCCGCGGGCCACGCCTCGGCGAGTGCGCGGGCGAGCACGAACAGCACCGGGCGCCGCGCGAGCGGGATCACTCTGTCCGCGACACGCACGACATGGCGGCAGGCATCGATGACGAGCGCGCCCGATGCCAGCAGCGCCTCCACCTCATCGAGCAGGAGCAGCCGCTCCTCGCCACGCACGATCAGGCGCGCCGCCGGCCTGTTCAGCACGCCGCAGGCGCTCTCGACCTCCGCGGACAGCGCGGGGATGCCCGCCTCGCGCGCTGCGGCCTCGGCCCGGGCGAGGGCTGCGCGCGCGTCCGTGACGCGGATGCGTCGGATCGCGAGACCCGCGACCGCGAGCTCGTGCGCAGTCCGCCAAGCGGGCGGGAGGAGCGCGGGGTCCGATGCCGCGAGTGTGCGCTCGGCCGCGTCGAGCGCGCCGATCAGCAGCAGGCGCCGGACCTCGAGATGCCGCGCATGCGCCGCATTCAGCCGGTCGCCATGCCGCTCGAGCACCGCCCGCGCCTGGTCGAGCGCCTTCGCCATCGAGCCCAGATCGCGCGAGACGAGTGCGATCTCCGCCTCCGCGACGACGCAGCGCGCGCGCGCAACGGCCTCCTTCGGGCCGAAGCCGCGCGCCGCACGGCGTAGCAGCACCTTCGCCCGATCGAGATCGCCGAGCTGCGCCATCGCGATGCCGCGCAGCGCAAGCGCTGCCGCGTCGTTGCGCAGCGCGATGCGGTTCAGCGCGCCGAGCGCATCACCCGCCGCGAGCGCACGCGCCGCAGCCGTGATCAGCGAGTCCATCGCAATCGCGTCACACTTGTCACTCTCACAACCCGTGGGGCGCTCGCCATTCTCCTGCCCGTCACCACGAGGAAGGAGAGATCGATATGCCGGACATCCTGCACCGGATCGGCATCAAGGCGTCACCCGGCGAAAGCTACAAGGCCCTGGCCACGCTGCCCGGGCTTGCCGGCTGGTGGACGACCGACACGCGCGGAAAGAGCGAGGTCGGTGACGTGATCGCGTTCCGCTTCGGCGATCGCGGCGGTTTCGACATGAAGGTGCTCGCGCTCGATCCCGCCGGGCGCGTGCTGTGGCAGGTGATCGAGGGACCGGCCGAGTGGATCGGCACCAAGGTGAGCTTCGATCTCGCGCCAGAGGACAGATACACGCTGCTCCGCTTCAAGCATCAGGACTGGCACGAGCCGACCGACTTCATGCACCATTGCAGCACGAAGTGGGCGACGTTCCTGATGAGCCTGAAGTCCTTCGTCGAGAGCGGGAAGGGCGCGCCCTATCCGGAGGATGTCCGCATCACCAACACGGCCGACTGAGCCTTCGCGGCGACTCTGACACGGAGCCTCCGCCGCGGCGTTCGACCAACGCGGCGGAGGCGGCGCAGCGAAAGGACAGGACAGAGGAGGTCGTTGCGCCGACGTTGCTGACAGCGAATGCCCCGCTCAGAATGCCCCGGTGGCGGCGAGCGCGCGGCCGATCTCCATCATCATGTACTCGAACTCGGTGATGAAGCGGTCCGTCACCACGACATGGAAGTAGTCGCCGCCGTTGACGATGTCGTCGCCCTTCCGCTTGCCGAACGCCAGGGTGCGCTCGAACCCGTGCTTGGCGATGTCCTTGCCCAGCCACTGGTCGAGCACCACCAGCCCCTTCGCGGTCTGGCGCAGGTAGATGGCGGCATGGTTGCCGTGGCTGCGGTTCGGATACTTGCCGTCGGCGTTCCAGCCCGCCGCGATCACGGCCCCTTCGGGCACGGCGGCGTTGCCCTTCACGATCGGCCCTTTGCGCCAGAATTTCACCTTCGGCGCGCCCGAGGCGAGCTGCGGCAGGATCGGGCACTGGCCGTTGCCCACATGGGTGGCGCGCTTCTTCCACTTGGACAGGTTCTCGACCTTGTAGAACTCCAGCATCTCGGCCTTGCCGGCGAAGTCCTTGTCGGCCCTCGCCATGGCCTGAAGCTCGGCCAGTGAGCCCTTGGGCATCGCCGGTCCTCCATTTTGACAACGGATCTTATGGCAGCGCCCCCGACCGCGCCGAGTGAGCCGGTTCACACCCGCCCCTTGTCCCGACTCTGACCCAGGTCAATGCACTGACGGCCGCTCCTCCCCACATGAGGGGTCGCCACAGGGAGGACTGTCCCATGAGCGCCAGAAGACACTGGTCCGGTGCCCTGGCTGCGGAGGTGGAGCGTGCGGCCAGGCAACACGTCCTCGCGACCACGGCCGAACCGGGCCGGGACGGGGCGATCATGCCGCACGGGCCCGCCGCGACCGATCACGCGTTGCGCCTGGTGCGCGCGATGATCGCGGCGACCAAGGCAGACGGGAGGCTCACCGACGACGAGCGCGAACGCCTGCTCGACCGGATTGGGCCCACGCAGTTCGACCCCGACGTGCAGGACTGGCTGCAGCGAGAGTTCCGCGCCAAGCTCGACATCGAGGCGGTGGTCGAGGGGTGCTGCGACAGCCCACGACGGTCGGTCGAGGTCTATCTCGCCAGCCTCATGGCGATCGACCTCGATCAGCCCGCGGAGCATGCGTGGCTGCGCCGGCTCGCCGGCCGGCTCGGGCTGGAGCGCCGGCTGGTCGACGCGATCCACGCCAAGCATGGCGCGCCGGTGCTCGACTGGGGCTGAGCGGGGCTACTCGCGCCTCGTCAGGGCCTGCTCGATCGCGGCGAGCCGCTCCGCAAGCCGCCGCTGGCCGATGCCGATCGCAGCGAGCGCGAACAGCGTCAGCGCCGTGACCATGCCGCTGCCGGCATAGAGCAGCCGCCCCGCATTCCAGTCGTCGCCACGCACGGGCGTGGCCTTCAGCGCGAGGTCGATGCAGGCGATCAGCGCGACCGCCGCGACCACCTGGAGCGCGCGCCAGGGGATCATGCCAGGACCCGCCGCGCCTTCGCCGCGATCAGCGTGTTCTCGAGCAGGCTCGCGATCGTCATCGGCCCGACCCCGCCGGGCACAGGCGTGATCCAGGCCGCGCGCTGCGCCGCCTCGGCGAAGGCCACGTCGCCGACCAGCCGCCCGTCGGCGCGGCGGTTGATGCCGACATCGATCACCGTCGCGCCCTCGGCGATCCAGTGACCGCGCACGAGCTCCGCCCGGCCGACCGCGACCACCAGCACCTCGGCGCGCCGGCACTCCGTGGCCAGGTCGCGCGTGCGGCTGTGGGCCAGCGTGACGGTCGCGTCCGCGGCCGTGAGCAGCGCCGCGACCGGCCGGCCGACCAGGACGCTCCGGCCCAGCACCACCGCGCGCGCGCCGGCGAGCGCCACGCCGGTCTCAGCAAGCAGGGTCATCACCCCCTTGGGCGTGCAGGGCACCAGCCCGGGGTGGCCGCTGGCGAGATGGCCGGCGTTCACGGGGTGCAGCCCGTCCACGTCCTTCGCCGGGTCGAGCGCCTCGATCACGGCCTCGGCGCGGATGTGCCGCGGCAGCGGGAGCTGGACCAGGATCCCGTCCACCGCGTCGTCGGCGTTGAGCCCAGCGATGATGTCCAGCAGCGCCGCCTCGGTGATCTCGGCGGGCAGCGCGATGGTCGCCTCGCGGAACCCCGCATTGGCCGCGGCCCTGGCCTTGTTGCGGACATAGACGTGGCTCGCCGGGTCGTCGCCGACGATCACCACGGTGAGCCCCGGCGCGATCCCCGCCTCGCGCGCCTCGGCCGCCACCCGCGCGCGCAGCCGCGCCGCGGCCGCACGGCCGTCGATGATCGCCGCTGTCATCGGCCGAGCGCAGCCAGCCTGGCCGAGAGGGTCCCGGCATCGCCGTCGACGCGGATCAGCTTCTCGCGCGAGCCCGCTCCGCGCAGCAGCGTGCAGGCGGAGGGCGCCACGCCCAGACGGTCCGCCAGCAGACGCAGCACGGCGTCGTTCGCGCGGCCTTGGTCGGGCGGTTCGGTGACCGCGAGGCGCAGCAGCGGCGTCCCGTCCTTGCCCGGGGCGATCCCCAGCACGCCCGCATGCCGCGCCTTCGGCGTGACCTTCACGGCGACGGTGAGGCTCACAGCAGCGCCGGCGCGACCGTGGTGGACAGGAAGATCCGCGCCGCCTGGAGCAGCAGGATCAGGATCAGCGGACTGATGTCGATGCCGCCGAGATTGGGCAGGAAACTGCGGATCGGCCGGAGCGCGGGCTCGGTGACGCGCCAGAGGAAGTCGCCGATGGTCCAGACCAGCCGGTTGCGGGTATCCAGCACGTTGAACGCCGTCAGGATCGAGAACACCGCGGCGATGATCAGCACCCAGACATAGATGCTCAGCGCGGTGTCGATCAGCCAGAGGAATGCGTACATCAGCGGTTCCGGCACGGTTCTGCGGGGCGGGCGGACCCTAGCGGCCGGGCGTGGCGGCACGCAAGCCGGCATCCCGGCGTCCTTGACTTCGGCCGGTCAGCGGACAATAACGCCGCGCCCGCGGCATGGGGCTGTAGCTCAGATGGGAGAGCGCCTCGTTCGCAATGAGGAGGTCAGGGGTTCGATTCCCCTCAGCTCCACCACCCGCCGCGAGCACCCTAGACGCATCAATTGGTTAGCGGCCCGGTTTTGCAGAACGCCGGGCGGTTTTGCATTCCGCGTTCACCTTTCGCCCCCCGGCCGCAGCCGCACGATCGCCGCTTCCGCGAGCCGGCTCTGATCCGCGGAACGGGTGTATCGTTGCACCTCCGAGAGCGTCGCGTGGCCCGTGATCGCGGCGATCTCATGCGGCGTGCATCCGGCCTCCGCGAGCCTGCGCGCTGCCGCCTTGCGAAGCCCGTGCGGCGACAGATTGGTCGGCAATCCCGCCTGGACGATGAGCGGCTTGAACCGCTGGTAGAACGCATTCGCGCTCGCGAACGGACGACCGAGTTCGGTGATCAGGAATGCGAGATGGCCCGCTGGCGCTGCCGCTTCCAGCGACGCGCGCAATGCGGGATGGATCGGGATCAGCAGTTCGGCTCCTGTCTTCTGCTGGGTGATCCGCAGCTTCCCGCCGACGAGGTGCTGCGGCCCGAGCCGGATGACGTCGCTGCGGCGCTGGCCGGTATAGAGCATCAGGTCGAACGCCAGCCGCGCGCGCGTGCCGACCGGCCATCGCGCCTCGAACTGCGCGATCTGCTCCTCGGTCCACGCGGCGAAGGGCCGCTTGCGGTAGCGCACCCGGCGCACGTCGCGCGTCGGGTCGTCGTCGCGCAGGCCGATGTCGATCGCGTGCCGCATCAGCAGGCGCAGCAGGCTTAGGACGCGGTTCGCCTGCGCCGGCGCGTTCCGGCCCATCTCCGTCACGATCTGCCGCACATGGCGCGGCTCCATGAGCCGGACGGGCTTCTCCCCGTGCTCCGCCCGCAGCCGTTCGAGAAGCCGGCGATAGGTCTCCTGGCTCTGCCGCGCCAGCGCAGACCATTCCGGGGACCGATAGACGGACACGACCAGCGCGGCGAACGATCCCGGCGGTCCGTCCCTCGCGTCCTTGTCGGCCGGCGCTGCGGCCAGGGCCGCATGATAGGCCGCCATGAACTCCGGCGATCCCGGCGCGCCCGGCAGGCGCGCGAGGGGACAGCCGGGGCGGCGCAGATACCAGCGCACCGTGCCGTAGCGATCCCGGAACCGATGCGCGTAGCGCAGCCGCACGACGGTCATGCCTGATCCCACGGGTTGTTCGTCAAGCCCGGGGAGGTTGCGGCACGTCCGGCGCGACGGTCCAGCCAGCGGTCGAGATCCTCGCGCAGCCAGACCGGGATGCGGCCGGTAAGATAGACCGGCGCCGGCGCCTCGTTGCGCTTCACCATGGCGAGCCATGTCGACGGATGGACGCCGACGTAGAGCGCAGCGAGCTGCGTGCGCAGCCCGCGCGGCACAAACGGAAGCGGCCCGTCAGCCCGGTGCGGCTTCGGCGTGGGCATCGGCGAGTTCCAGCAGGACGTCCGCGTGGCACGGGCTGTCCGGCGGGCACCAGCAGGCAAGGCGCTTGCCGCGCAGCCTCGGCAGATCGCGAAGAATGCGGTCCCGCGCCGCCGCGCCGCTGTTTCCGACAACGGCGAAGCCGCGCGCCTCGCCGGCAAGGCGCATCAGGCCGTCCGTGTCGCCCGCGAGCCACGCGCGGTATGCGGCCACGGCATCAGCCGGATCGTCGCAGCGGAACGGATTGCCCCAGCGCGTCGCGCGATCGACTTGCACGGTGTCGGGCGGCAAGCGCCATCCCCTGACGCGCCGGAGCTGAACCCGTCGCGGCGCCGACGTCATGTTCCCGCCTGTCTCCATCCCAGCATCCGACCTTCGGCCACGCCAGCTTCCCGTTCGATGCGCCGGTCTTCCACCAGTTCATGCGCCGCATCGCTGAGGTCGAGCCTCCGGGCCGGCTCAAGCGATGCGGGGTCGATGAGCACGGTGCACGCGTAGGCGCCGGCCTGGTCCTCCGCGTCGTCGGCCACGGTTTCGACCGCGTCCTCCTCCGACGTATGCACGGTTGCCTCGTATGGCGGCGAGCCGCGCGGATGGCGCCAGAGGTTCAGCCAGACCTTCATCGCGGGCTCACAGCATCACCGGCTCGACCTCGGCCTTCAGGCCGCGCAGCGTCGCGAGCACCGCTTCCATCTCGGCGAACTCGCGGTCCGCGTCGCGCTGCGTCATCCGCCCGGCCTGCACCCACCTGGGATAGGCCCGGCGCCGGAGCGCGATCTCGCGCTCGACGCATGCGATCTGCCGCTCGATCGAGACCGCCATGGTCAGTGCACCTTGCCGGCCTCCGCCCCCTCGCCCGCGGTCACATCGCGCACCATGTCCGCGGCAAAGCGGACGATGTCGTGCAGACGCTCCTCGGGTATCTGCGCGATCAGCGCGCGCGAGACCTTCCGCAGCACGTCCGCGTGGTCCGGACGTTCATCCGCGATGAACTGCGCGACCATCAGCAGGCAGCCGACCGCCGCCATCTGCATGCCGGTCGTCTCGTCCAGGGCAAGTTCGACGCGCTTCACCCGCATCAGAAGAGCTCCTCCTTCGGCGCCCCCTCGCCGGGGATGTCGGCCGGCGGCGCGCCGGCGGCGGAAGGCTCGCTCCCGTCATCCGGCGCAGGCTCCGGCTGCGCGATGCGCCGCGCGCGCCGGCGGGGCGCCTCCGCCGGCTCGTCGGCACGCTGCTGGGCCTCCGGCTCGCCCGAAGGCTCCTCCGTCGCCGTGGTGGTCACGATGCCGGTCTCGTCGGGCGACGCGGCGCCGATCTCGTCTGCGGCGAGCTCGTTGCCGATCTCCTCCGGGAAGGCGCGGCGCAGCGAAGCGGCCTCGGCGCACTTCTCGAGCTGCCCGCGGGGGCGCCGGCGCCACATCTCGTTCGGCAGCGCATCGCGGCCCAGCGTTGCGTAGGTTTCGAGCCAGTAGACGCGCGGCCCGGGCACCGGCACGCGCTGGCCGTTGACCATGCGATAGACGGTGACCTGCGCCCATTCCGGAAAGGTCACGGTCACGACCACGTCGCGCCCGTCCTCGCCGACCTTGCCGCGCCAGGTCTGCGTGATGTCCGGCCCGAACTGCGCGGCGTCGCAGCCCGCGTAGAGGCCGGTGCGCATCGCCGTGGTGCGCAGCTCGCCGATGCCCGGCCAGACGGTGTCCACGTATCGCTTGCGCTTACGGTCCCAGATCGGCACCACGTGCACCGGCTTCTTCATCGGGTCGAGCCGGCGCGCCTTGCAGTACGACAGCGCGAGGATCACACCCTCGACGCTTTCCGCAGTGGGGAAGACCGCCTCGACCAACGCGCGCCAGGATGCGCGGTCGATGCCGAAGCGCTCATGTACGGAAGGGTGGTAGGGCAGGCGCTCCGGCGCGATCGCGGGCAGGGCCTCCGTCGCGCGCGGGGATGCAAGCTGGGGGCGTGCGTTCATGGTTCCTCCTTGAGGCGGTGCTCGCGGCACCAGGATGTGCCCCAGGCCGGGCACCAGCGGTCGGAGCACAGCTTCGACATCGGATTGGCCAGGAAGGCCCAGGGTTCGCCCGGCGCGACGCCGCGCTCGGGATCGCCGAAGCGGAAGGCGCGGATGTCCGCGTCGATCCGGCGAAGCACCGCCATCGCCGCGACCTCGGCGCCGGTGACGTCGTGCAGATGCGTCTCGGCCGCCGGCTGCGCCTTCTTGACCGCGACGCGGGCGACGAAGTCCTCCGCCGCCTCGCGCACGTCGATGCCGTGCGTGCGCGCGAGCAGGGAATACGCGCCGAGCTGCGGGCGATGATGCCCGCGTCGCGCCCCGGTCTTGAGGTCGCGGACGCGCCCCGCCTCGCGGGCGATCACGTCCGACTGGCCGGAGAGGACGAGTCCGGGCAGCGCCTCGGCTTCAAGCCGTTCTTCGACCGCGACCGGCTCCACTTGCGGCGCGATGCCGTCGCGCCAGGCGTCCGCCATGCGCAGCGCCTGCACCTCGGCCGCGTCGGCCGCCGGCGTGTCGCGGTCGAAGACGACCTCGCCAGCGATCGCCTCGCGCAGCGCGTCGCGCGCCGCGTCGCGCGCGTCGTCGGCCGGCGGCAGGGCGCCGGTGCGGAGGCGTTCGGTGAGGGTGATCGCGGCGGCGGCGTGCACCGCCATGCCGACCGCCGCGCCGACGCCGTGAGGCAACGAACGGAGCGCATGGCCCGCCGCTTCGATCTCGGCGCGCATCATCCGCGCGGCTGCACGGCGCGGGCAGTCGGTGTAGGCCGAGAGCGTCGACGCGCGGACGATCGTCGTCACGGCGCGGCGCCCTCGATCGCGAGGGCGATGATCCACCATGCCCAGAACCAGCCGAAGGTGCCGGCGGCGAGCGCTGCGGCGCCGAGGGCGAGCTGGATCGTAGGAAAGCTGCGATGCATGGTGCGAGATTGCGAAAAACGCACTTCAAAGTCAACGCGCTTATCGCAATAGCGCTCAGCTGTCAGCACGCCACGTTCTGACGCGCTGCTCGCTGATCATGATCTCGGGCGACAGCTTTTGTCGGAGTGCGGCCCGCGATGCCGGCATGTTCTGTGAACGAAATGCAAGACCCCCGCGCGAGGCGGGGGTCAGGGGGCGCTTCGTCCGCGGGATGCCCAGCCCGCACCTGTGTGGACGATAGGTTTTGCCTGCGGCAAGCGGCCACACCAAGCATCGCTACACAGATGTTACATTAGCCCGCTGGTCGCGTTCATCCAAGAGGGAATCGTCATGCAAGTGATCTGGGGTTTCGATCTGGGCGTCACCTCGGTTGGTTTCGCAGTCATCCGCTGGGACGGGTGGGACACAACCGACGGGAACGGCGAGATCCTTCGTCTCGGCGTTCGTGTGTTTCCTGAGACCCGCGAGATCGATGCGCAGGGTCCGGGCTCCCCGCTTAACGCTTGGCGTCGGCAAAAGCGGCTAATGCGCCGACAGGTGCGGCGGCGGCGCTGGCGGCGGGTGCATCTGCGTGTCCTGCTCGCCGAGGCGAGGCTCCTGCCCGATGAGCGTGCGCAGCCGCCGGAGGGACAAGACCCGTACGCCCTGCGTGACCGTGGGCTGGACTGTCCTCTCTCCTCCGAGGAGGTAGGCTGGGCGATCTTCCACCTGCTCAAGCGCCGCGGTTTCCAGGGCAGCCGCAAGGTCGGCCCGGCCGAGGCCGGGCCGGCGACCGCCGAGGACGAGGAGGCCCCGCGCCGGCGGCGCCGGCGGGGGCAGGCGGGGGCGGCCCCGCTCCCGAACCGGCCGACGACCGCGCGCGCGAGGAGGACGAGGAGCGGGCGCGCGGCGAGGCCCTGGCGCTCCGGTTGGCCGGACGCAGGCTCGCGACCTATCTGCAATCCGACGACCACCTGCACCCCGAGGGCGCCGCGCCGCCGGTCTGGGACACGCCGCGCCGGCGCAATGTCGGCCAGACCCGGCCCATGGTGCGCGAGGAGTTCGAGGCGCTGTGGGCCGAGCAGGCGAAACACCACCCGACGCTGCTCACGCCCGACCTGAAGGCACGCATTGAGGCGGTTGCGCTCGCCCAGCGGCCGACCTTCTTCCGCGCCCGCACCGTCGGCGCGGACGATCTGGAACCCGGCGCGCCACGGGCGCTGAAGGCCGAGTGGCTGACGCAGCGCTTCGAGATGCTCCAACTGGTCAACGCGCTCCGGCTGGAGCGGGGCAACCAGCGCGAGCTCGATCCGGACGAGCGGGCCAAGGCGATTGCGTATCTGGAGGCCGAGCGCCGCCCCACCTGGGCGGGGCTGCGCGCCGCGATCGGTGTCGGGCGGAGCGACCGCTTCACGCACGAGCGCGGCGAGAAATCCACGGTGCGTGGCAATGCCACCGAGGCGGCGCTCGGGGCCGCGCTTGGGCCGGCGTGGGACGCGCTGTCCGAAGCGACGCGGGAGACGATCCGCGCCGAGATCGGTCGCGCTTGGCACCGGATCGAGTATCGGCCGACGAAGGGCGCCGCGATTCTCGAAATCCGCGATCATTTTGGGATCGCGGCCGAGCGCGCCGCGCTGGCCGAGCGCGCGCGCACCGAGTGGGGACTGCCGTCAGAGGCGGCGGAGGCGCTCGCGCGCATCGACCTGCCGGACGGCGCGGCACGGCACAGCCTCGCGGCGATGCGCAATCTGCTGCCGCTGCTTGAGTCGGGTACGCCATACATGACGGCCGTGGAACGGGTCTATGGCGCCCGCCGCGACAGCGGCCCGCCGCTCGACCGGCTGCCGGTGCCGAACGCGTCGGAACTGCACAGGATTGAGGACACCTGGGTGCGCGACAGGATGGCGGCACTTCTGGCCGGCATCCGCAACCCGACCGTGCTGCGCACGCTCGGCGAGCTGCGCAAGGTGGTCAACACGCTGCTGCGCGCGCACGGTCGGCCCGACATGATCCGGCTGGAGTTCGCGCGCGATCTCAAGCAGTCGGCCGAGGAGCGGCGCGAGACCGACAAACGCCAGCGCGAGCGCGAGCGGGCGCGCGACGAGGCACGCAAGAAGGTGGCGGAACTCGGCAAGCCGGCGGAGGGGCCGGAGGGCGAGGAGAACGTGCTGCGCTGGCTGCTCTGCAACGAGCAGGGCGGGCGCTGCCCCTATTCGGGCGATCCAATCAGTTGCGCCGATGCCCTCGACGCTTCGGCGACGCAGATCGACCACGTCTTCCCCGTCAGCCGCAGCTTCGACGATTCGCAGGCGAACAAGGTGCTGTGCTTCGCGCGCGAGAACGCGGCGAAGGGACGGCGCACACCCTTCGAGTGGCTCTCGGGCGATGCCGATCGCTGGACACATCTGACGACGATCGTTTGGCCGCAGATGAAGAATGCCGGCTGGCCCGACGCGAAGCGGCGACGCTGCCTGAAGGCGACGCTGGAGGACCCGGAGACCGACGAGGCGGGCTTCACGAACCGCCAGCTAGTGGACACGGCGTTTATCGCCCGCGCCGCGCGCCCGTATCTCGGGCTGCTGTTCGGCGGCGGACAGGAGGGCGTCAACGCGGTGCAGCCGGTGCCGGGACGCGCGACGGCACTGCTCCGGCGCGCCTGGGGGATCGGCCTCGGGCGGCTGCTGGATGGCGCCGCCGAGAGCGGGCCGAAGGTGCGCGACGATCTGCGCCACCATGCGATTGACGCGCTGGCTGTGGCGCTGACCTCGCCGCGCACGGTGGCGGAACTGTCGCGCTGGTGGCAGCGCCGTGAGACGGGGCTGCGCCCGCCCGGCTTCCACCTGCCGTGGCCGGGCTTCCGCGAACAGGCCAAGGCGGCGGTGGAGGCGATCCTCGTGAGCCACCGCGTACAGGCGAAGCTGTCGGGGCCGTTGCATGAGGAGACGCGACTCGGCGACACGGGGCAGCGCGAGGCCGCCGGCTCGGCGATCTACGTCAAGCGCAAGGCGGTGGCGGATCTCAGTGCTTCGGAGATCCTGAGTACGCCCGAGGACGGCCGAGACGCCTGGATCGCCGACGCGGGAGTGCGGCAGGCGATCCTCGATCATCTGGCGGCGAACGGGCTCGTGCTGGAACGCCGGCAGCGTGGCGCCGCGCCCGACGCGGCGTCGGCACGGCGGCTGAAGGCGCTGCTCGCGCAGGAGATCCGTCTGAAGTTGACGGAGACAACCCGCAACCGATGGGTGGAGAAAGGTATCGCGGCCGGGCGCGGGCCGGTGATCCGACGGGTGCGGCTGCACATCCGGCGCAAGGAGGGCGTGATGCGCGTGCACGCCGCGGAGAACATCCATGCGGAACTCGGCCCCGGGTCGAACGACCACATCGCGATCTACCGGCACGGAGAGACTGTTCGCTACGAAGTTGTGACGAAGCGCACGGCGCTGGTGCGCGTGCGCCGCGGTGAACCCGCCGTGCTGCCCGAGCATCCCGAGGGCGGGCGGCTAGTGATGGCGTTGCGACCGCGCGACGTGCTCTCTCGTGAGACTGACGGGACCCGGCACTTCGCGCTCGTTCGGAAGGTCAATGCGGCCGGGCGCATCTTCTACAAGCCGCTTCATTCTGTGAACGAACCTAAGCCTGAAGTCTCTCTCGGCCCGAGTTGTGTCCACGACGGCTGGTGCAAGGTCGCCGTCGATCCGATCGGGCGCTGGAAACCGGCGCGATGACGCGCACGGTCGAGATCTCCTCGCCCGCGCGCCTGTCGCTGCGCCACCGCCAGCTCGTGGTCGCTCGCGAGGACGGCAGCGCCCCCACCGTTCCCGTCGAGGACATGGCCCTACTGGTAGTGGACAACCCGCAGGTCACCTACACGCACGCGCTGCTCGCGGCACTCGCCGAGGCGAAGGTCGCCACCGTCCTGTGCGGCCCCGATCACATGCCGGCGGGCGTCGTACTGCCCTATGCCGCCAACGCGCTCGCCGGCGAGCGGCAGCGCGCGCAGCTCGCCTGCCCGCGCCCGCTCGCCAAGCGGCTGTGGCAGGCGATCGTCGCCTGCAAGCTGCGCCGCCAGGGCGACCTGCTGCGCCGCGCCACCGGGCAGGACGCGGGGCTCGATGCGATGGCCGGGCGCGTGCGCTCCGGCGACCCCGAGAACCTGGAGGCGCAGGGCGCGCAGCGCTACTGGCCGCGGCTGCTCGGCCCGGCGTTCCGGCGCGACCGTGCCGGCGTGGCGCCGAACCCGCTGCTGAACTACGGCTACGCGGTGCTGCGCGCGGCGACCGCGCGCGCCGTGGTCGGCGCCGGGCTGCTCGCCGGGGTCGGCCTGTTCCACGCCAACCGCGGCGATGCCTTCGCGCTCGCCTCCGACCTGATGGAGCCGTTCCGTCCGTTCGTCGATGGCGTGGTGTGGGAGATGGCGGGCGCCGGGCTGGCCGAGGGCGAGCTTGACCGGACGCGCAAGGCGCATCTGCTCGGCGTGCTGAACATCGCGGTGGGGATGGACGGGCAGGCGATGCCGCTCGGGCTTGCGCTGCACCGCTCGGCCGCTTCGCTGGCGGCAAGCTTCGGGGGCCGGCGGATGCTGCTGCGGCTGCCCGAGGACCCGACGGGCCTGCCTGAGCCAGCGGAGGAGCCGGATGAGGGCGCCGCGCCCACCCCTTCTTGACCCGATCGCCTGGCGCACCGTGTGGGTGTTCGCGATGTTCGACCTGCCGGTGGAGACGAAGGCGCACCGCCGCGCCTATGCTCGCTTCCGCAAGGATCTGCTGGCGGACGGATTCGCGATGATGCAGTTCAGCGTGTATTTCCGGCATTGCGCGAGCCTGGACAGCGCCGCGGCGCATATCCGCCGGATGGGGCTGCGCGTGCCGGCCGAGGGCGAAGTGCGGTTCCTGACGGTGACGGATGCTCAGTTCGCGCGGATCCAGGTGTTCGCCGGAAAACGGCGTAAGCCGCCGGAGACTCCGCCGGCGCAGCTGGAGTTTTTCTAGCGTGCGCCGGCGGATTCGTGTGCCGTTTCAGGCGGTTGCCGGAAGGGCAGTGTAGCGATGCCCGGTGCGGCCGCAAACCGCAGCGCATCGGGCTTGGTCGCGACACTGGGACGCAGTGTAGCGATGCCCGGTGCGGCCGCAAACCGCAGCTCGAGCCGATACACACCTGTGCCCGCCACGAGTGTAGCGATGCCCGGTGCGGCCGCAAACCGCAGCACCACGACGCGCGTCGGCCTGCCGCACGTCAGTGTAGCGATGCCCGGTGCGGCCGCAAACCGCAGCCCGCAGCAATGAACATGGCCATTCGCCAAAAGTGTAGCGATGCCCGGTGCGGCCGCAAACCGCAGCTACCGGCGCGGCGGCGCTCGCCGACCTCGCAGTGTAGCGATGCCCGGTGCGGCCGCAAACCGCAGCGTGCTCGGCGCGTCGCCACTGATCTTCAACAGTGTAGCGATGCCCGGTGCGGCCGCAAACCGCAGCCGTTGATGTGTTCCGACTGCGCGCGCGCAAAGTGTAGCGATGCCCGGTGCGGCCGCAAACCGCAGCGCCCGCAGCGTCGCGACCTCGGCGGGCGAAAGTGTAGCGATGCCCGGTGCGGCCGCAAACCGCAGCACGAAGCCGCAACGCGAGTGCATATCTTCGAGTGTAGCGATGCCCGGTGCGGCCGCAAACCGCAGCCTCGGCGATCGTGGACGAGACCTCTATCGGAGTGTAGCGATGCCCGGTGCGGCCGCAAACCGCAGCTGGCATTGCAGCGCGGCTTCATCGCTGTGCAGTGTAGCGATGCCCGGTGCGGCCGCAAACCGCAGCTCGCGTGCGACGCGGAGAAATGGAACCCGCAGTGTAGCGATGCCCGGTGCGGCCGCAAACCGCAGCATGCTACCGCCTTGAGTGACTGCAAGCGACAGTGTAGCGATGCCCGGTGCGGCCGCAAACCGCAGCTGATGAGGCTCGCGTCCTCGAAGAACGCGGAAGTGTAGCGATGC
>NZ_JBHYDW010000106.1:0-10688 GCF_051860475.1 Elioraea sp.
CCCTGCTTCTCCTTCGGGAACCACTTCGACACGTAGGCGATGCCGACCGCGAAGGAGCCGCCGGCGATGCCGACGCCGAGGGCCGCGATCAGGAAGGTGGTGTAGTCATAGGCGAAGGTGAGCAGGAAGGTGGCGATCGCCGCCGAGACCATCACGCCGACATAGACGATCCGGCCGCCATACTGGTCGGTCCAGATCCCCAGCATGAGGCGGATCAGGCTGCCGGTCAGGATCGGGGTGCCGACCAGCAGGCCGAACTGGGTGTCGTTCAGGTCGAGGTCGCGTTTGATCTGCACGCCGATGATCGAGAAGATCGTCCAGACCGCGAAGCAGACCGTGAAGGCGAGGGTGCTCATCCACATCGCCGCCTGGGCGTCGCGCGGGTGCACCTGGCTGGTGGTCTGGATCATCGCTCCGGCTCCGGTTCCGCCGGCATTCCGGCCGGGGTCGCGCGCAGGCTGGCGCTGGCGTGCCGGGCATCCCTTGCGCTAGGTCAAGGAGCGCGTCCGGGGGCGGGTTTTCTTTCTTGCTGCACCGCACCGCTCAAGCCTCTACTTGATGAAGGTCAAGATCCGGGTGGGTTGGGAAGGGTCGATGTCGCAGGGCAGCACGCTGACACTGGTCCGCGAGACCGAGTTGGCGCGCCGGGTTGGCGAGTCCGCGATGACGCGGCTGGTGAACGGCAGCGTGGTGCAGATCCTGCCGCCGCGCGCGGTGCTGTTCGAGGAGGGCACCGATCCCGAGTTCGTGCATCTGGTGCTGTCGGGGCGGGTGGGGCTGGTGGCGTCGGGCGGCACGGCGCAGGAGGCGGTGATCGAGATCTTCGGTGCGGGGTCGTTGCTGGTGGTGCCGGCGGTGATCCTGTCGCTGCCCTATCTGGTGTCGGGGGTGGTGCTGGCGGAGTCGCGCATCATGCTGATCCGTGCGGCGCTGTTCCGTCGGGCGCTGGACGACGAGCCGGCGCTTGCGCGTGCGGTGGTGGACATGCAGGCGCGGCATTGGCGGCTGCTGATCGAGCAGATCAAGGACCTGAAGCTGAGGCATGCGCCGCAGCGGCTGGCGCAGTGGCTGCTGCGCGAGGCGGAGGCGCAGGGCGGGGCGTTGGTGCAGCTGGGCGAGCCGAAGCGGGTGGTGGCGCGGCGGCTGGGGATGAGTCCGGAGAGTTTCTCGCGCGGCATTGCGGCGTTGGAGGAGGGGGGTGCGATCCGGGTGGAGCGCCGTGCGATCGCGGTGCTGCGGCGGGGTGCGCTGGAGCGGGCCGCGGGGTTGCGGGGGGTGTAAGGGGAGGGTCCAGGGAACTCAGTTCCCTGGCGGGTGGGTACGGGAGGGCGGAGCCCTCCCGTGTGGTTTCCCACCAGGCGACCACCATACCGAATCAAATGCTCTGTCCGACGTGGAGCGGTTCGCGGCGGTTCATGTCCGCTGCGCTGCGATGCGGCGCAACGCCGCGGCTACAGCAGCGCCGCCAATTTTCGGTTGGCGCTCCTGCCGTCGTGCAGTTGCAGCAGCTTGTCGGGTTCGGATACGAACCACGCGAACGAACGCCAAGCGAGCCGAGACATCGTGCGCCTCGCCGGATCGCCGCCGCGGTCCATATAGGCCGTGATGAAGGCCGCGTGTTCGGGCCGATACCGGCGCGGGCTGGCCGCGATCAGATCAAGAAGTGTGCGCAGCCGCTGTTCCGTGACCGGACCGTCCGAGGCCACAACTTCCACGAAGACAAGCAGGGCCTCTCCGGGCCTGTTCGGCGGATCGAGGTCGACGAGCACGACATCGGGCAGGAGCTCGGCGGCATCCAACGTGATGCCGAGTGCCTTCTCCAGCGGGGCATCCCGGAAGGGCCGCTTGTTGGCGCTGTCGCTCACCCATGCCACGCGCGGGTCGCCGAGGAAGGCTGGCGCGAAGACTTCGATCACTGCCTTGGTGATGATCGGGCTCGGGCCGGGCGGCAGGATGATGGACGGACCGCCGGGACATTGGACCGTGATGTTGCCGCTCGCGGTGCTTGCGCTTGCGCGCACCAAGGCGGCGCGCGCCAGGGCGGCGGCCGAGAGATGCGCGCGGCGCCATGCCTCGGCCTCGGCTTCGAGCTGCGCACTGGTCAGTGCTGGATGGAACAGGGCGGCGAACGCGGGCTGCAGAGCGTAACGGCCAGCCGGCGACGTCGTCGGCACGCCTGCCCGTTCCACCATCGCGTTGACCGGGACCAAGCCCTGCCGGATGACCTCGTCGCGCAGCGGTTCGCGTGTGTTCTCCGCGTACCACCGGCCGGGCGGCGAGGGCGCCTTCGCCTTGCTCATCTCCGCGAGATAGGCGCGGCGCGAGGTGTCATCCTGGCACGCCGCCTGCCCATCGCTCATGCGCAGAACATGGCGCGGCGCGAGCCAAGTGTCTGATCCCGCAACGGCGCCGAGATAGAGAGCGGTGAACACCGTCCGCGCCGTCATGTCCCGGACCAGGAAGCCGCGATCGGGCATGCCCTCGGGGAAGATCACCAGCAGCCGCTCGCGCATCTCCTGCCATGGGATCAGCGCGGGCAGGGTCATCCGGTCACACCGTACAGCCGTGCAACGGCCGCCTCGGGATCGGCGGCGGCGAGTGCTGCGAGCAGATCGCAAGCGGCGGGCAGCGGCATCGCTTCCAGCTCCGACGCGCTCACGGCGACGGAGGCGTTGATGCAGCGGAGCACGCGATCAGCAGTAGCGGTGGCGAGGAATGCGGCCAATGCCCGGACCGGGACCGGCGGCTTGGCCACGACCGGCACCACCATGTTGAGATGGTTCTCAACCGTAACGTGTCCGTATCGTATGAGCAGATCCCCGGGCATCTCGGCTGCGATGAGCCGGCGATGCTGTTCCTTCGCGGTCGTGCGCTGAACGAGCACGCAGGGTCGGGTGACGATGTTGGGGTCGCGCGGGCCGGTCGGCTCATACCACGGCGCGTGATTCGTCTTGGTCGCGCGCAGGACGAAGCGGCCGTCCCGGGTCACCGCCTCGGCCCACACCACAGGGATGCGATGCTTGCCCGACGCGTGGTGCAGTCGCGGCTTGTGGCGGTTCCACACCAGCGGCCCGGTGGAGACGCCGTAGCCCCAATCCGCGAGGCGTGCCGGCATCCTGCGCATGTGGTCCACGAACGCGACATCATCGACGCTGCGCGGCAGGGTCCAGGGCGCCTCGGGATCACGCGGCAGGATCAGCGTCCCGGTCGGCTCGACGCGCAGGCCAGTGGGCTCCGCCGATACGATCGCGCACTCGGCGCGATCCGCCCGTCGGCCGCGCCGGAAGGTGGACAGGGCGACCTCCTGCAGGACGTCGGTGAAAACGCCCTTGCGGCTCTCGACGAGATCGAGCGTGATGGGCGGGGCATGCTCGTGCAGCAGGCGACGCAGCGCCTTGAAGTAGTGCCCGGCGAGGAAACTCGCCGGCGTGAGATAGGCGACGATGCCGCCATCGGGTCTCGCGAGGTGGACGGCGAGATCGGTGAAGATGCCGTAGAGGTTCGGATGGCCGTGCAGGCTGCGGGCAAAGCGTGCGCGGAGCGACGGCGTGTCCTTGACCTTGCCGAAGGGGGGATTGCCCATCACGAGGCCGAACTGTCCGGCCGCGTCCTCGATGCTGCCCAGGGCGTCGCGCTGCTCGGCGACCAGTCCGAGGCGCCGTCCGGACGCCGCCACGAAGGGCAGGGCGAGCGCCTCGACGGCGAGGTTCGCAAGCCAGACGGCAAAGGGGTCTGCATCCCAGCCGCGCAGCCGGGATGCGAGCGCGGCAAGCGCGATCGAAGGCTCGATACGCTTCATGGCGGCGAGCATCCGCAGCGCGGCTTCGACGAGGAAGGCGCCGCCGCCGCAGGACGGGTCGATCGCACGGCCCGCGCGCCAGTCGTGGCCGGCGCGCTCGGCCTTGTCCAGCAGGCGGCGCACCAGAGCGGGCGGCGTATAGTAGACGCCGTGCTCGGCGCGATGCGCCTGCGGCAGGGCCTGCGTATAGAGGTGCCCCAGCGCAGCGACAGCCTCGGCGACGGGCAGGCCGGTCAGATCGCGGCCGAAGCTGCGCGCCGCGTGCATCGCCTCGGGCGAGAGTTGGGCGACGGCCGTTCCAGGCGGCAAGGCTGGTGGAGCGAGCTGGTCGGCGCGGTGTTGTCGGGCCTTCGCGTGCCACCAGGCCAGCGCTGCTTCCCGGGCGACTGCGCGGGCGGCCTCCACACTGGCAGCGTTGGCGACGCCGGACAGCGGCACGTGGCGACGCGGCAGGACGGCGTCGGTGCCTGATCGGCGTGCCTGTCTCCGCTGCCCAAGTGCTCCTGTCCGCGCCATCATTCCTGCCCGCGATTCGCACGGAACTATGCCTGTTCGCGGCGGGACCTGACAGCGCCGCGGGCTGACCTGACGGCGACCTTGCGTCCGTGCGCTACAGTTGGTATAGGAATTTTGTCAACAGCCCTCCGTGCGCCCGGGCTCGGCCTCGCCCGCCGCCATCTTCCGCCGCTTGAGGATGCGGAAGGCCTCGGTCAGCACCTCCGAGGTGATGCCGTGCTCGGCGAAGGCCGCGGCGGCCTCGTCCAGCGTCATCTTCAGGGCTGGGCGCAGCAGCAGGGTGCGGTCGGGCTGGATCTCGGCCTGGAAGAAGCGCGGGTTGCCGAGCGCCTGAAGCACCGGGCGCGTGAGGGTGAGCTGGCCTTGGCGGGAGACTTTGAGGACCGTCGGCATGGCGGATAAAGGGATAAAGGAATAAAAGCATAAAGTGAAGCCCCGCCGCGCGGCCTCACATCGCCCCGGCCTGCTCCATCATGGCCACGTCCAACAGACGCTCCAGCACCTCCGGCTCCTGCGCGCCGGCGATCGCGTGCTTCCCCGCCACCACGAAACAGGGCACGCCATTGATGCCCAGGCGGTGCGAGCGCAGGTTCTCGACCAGCACCGTCTCGGTGTCCTCGCCCGAGGCGAGGAAGCCAGCCGCGCCGTGCGCATCCAGCCCGGTCTCGATCGCCACCTGCACCAGGGTGACGCGGTCGCCGATGTCGCGCGCCTCGGCGAAATGGGCGGTGAACAGCGCCTCGACCGTCTCCGCCGCCCGGCCGTCGCGCGCGGCGAAGCGCACCAGGCGATGCGCATCCACGGTCGCCGGCGTGCGCAGGATGCGCTCGAACCGGAACGCCAGCCCCTCCGCCCGGCCGACCTCGGCGATCGCGGCATGCAGCCGGCGGGCGCGGTCCTCGCCGCCGAACTTGCGCTGGATGTAGTCGGCATGCGCGATGCCGCGGGCGGGCATGTCGGGGTTCAGCAGGAAGGGCTGGAAGGTGAGGTCGGCGGCGAGGTCAGGGCGCAGCGCGAGGGTGCGCGTGAGGCGGCGCAGCCCGATCCAGCACCACGGGCAGACGAGGTCGAACACCACCTCGACGGCGAGCCGCTCCGGCGGGCGGGCGAGCATGTTCATGGTGTGACGATAGCCGACCGCGCCGGGGCGCACCATGCCGGGCGCCGCGGCCTGCAACGGTCCGTTAAGCGGATGCGGCGATGGTGCCGCCGTCCCCTGCGATCTCCGTGGAGCCGTTCGATGTCGTTCCTCAAAGCCCTCCGGATCGGGCCGCGTGTGTATCTGTCGCTCGCCCTGCTTGGCCTGGTCACCGTGGGCAGCCTGGCCGCCAGCCTGAGCGCGCTGCGGACCTACGACCGCACGGTGGTCGCGGTGCAGAACGCGGCCGAGCGGACTCAGATCGCCGAGCGGGTGAACGGCCTCGTCTACGCGGTGGTGATGGACAGCCGCGGCGTCTACATGTCGGCCGATACGGCGAAGGCGAAGCCGTTCGCCGACGGGATCCGCCGGTTCCTCGCCGCGATCGAGCGCGATGTGGCGCGCTGGGAGGCGCTGCTGCCGGCCGATCAGCGCGAGGCGTTCGCCGGCGTGAAGGCAGGCACGGCCGATTTCGTGCGGCTGCGCACGGAGCTCGCCCGGCTCGGCACCGAGGACAGCATCGAGGCCGCCAACCGGATCGGCAACAACGACGAGAACCGGCGCAACCGCCAGGCGTTCAACGCGGCGCTCGACCGGGTGGCGCAGGCGACCGCGGCGGAGGTCGAGGCGCTGACGGCGGAGGTGGATGGGCTGTTCGCCCGGCTGTCGCTGTGGCTCGCACTCGGCACAGGCGCGGGGCTGGCGCTCGCCGCGCTGCTCGCCTGGCTGCTGGTGAGCCGCTCGGTGGTGCGGCCGCTGGATGCGGTGACCGAGGCTCTCGGCACGCTGTCGCAGGGCCGCACCGACGTGGTGGTGCCGGGGGCGGAGCGGCACGACGAGCTCGGCCGGCTGGCGCTGACCGCCGAACGGTTCCGGTCGGCGCTGGTCGAGCGCGGGGCGATGGAGCAGGCGCGGCTCGATGAGGTGAAGGCCAAGGAGGCGCGGGCGGCGTCGATGGCCGAGCAGGTCGCGGCGTTCGACGGCACGGCCTCGGGCCTGTTGGGGCGGCTCTCGGAGTCCGCGGCCCGGCTGGATGCGGCGGTGGCGGCGATGCGCCACGTCGCCGAGGTGTCCGCGCAGGGCTCGACCGCGGCGGCCGGGGCGGCCGAAGAGGCGTCGGCAAACGTGCAGACGGTTGCTGCCGCGGCCGAGGAGCTCTCGGCCTCGATCGCCGAGATCACGCGTCAGGTCAGCGAGGCCGCGCGCATTGCCGGCCGTGCGGTCGAGGAGGCGCGGCGCACCGACGGCACGGTGCAGAGCCTTGCCGAGGGCGCGCGCCGGATCGGCGACGTGGTGCGGCTGATCAGCGACATCGCGGGGCAGACCAACCTGCTGGCACTGAACGCGACGATCGAGGCGGCGCGTGCCGGCGAGGCAGGCAAGGGTTTCGCTGTGGTCGCCTCCGAGGTGAAGAATCTCGCCAGCCAGACCGCCAAGGCGACCGAGGAGATCGGGGCCCAGATCGAGGGCATCCAGGGGGCGACCGATCAGGCCGTCACGGCGATCAAGGGCATCGGCGGGGTGATCGAGGAGATCGACCGAATTGCCGCCGCGATCGCAGCCGCGGTCGAGGAGCAGGGGGCGGCAACGCGCGAGATCGCCCGCAACGTTCAGCAGGCGGCCACGGGCACGTCCGAGGTGTCGGCGCGGGTCGCCGATGTCGGCCGGGCGGGTCTCGAGGCCGAGGCACAGGCCGCGAGCCTGGGCGAGGCGGCGAATGCGGTCGCTTCCTCGGCGGGCGGGCTGCGCACCGAGATCGACGCCTTCCTCGGCCGGATCAAGGCGGCCTGAGGCGCGGGCCGCCCAGGCTCAGCGCCAGAGCGGCCGGCCCAGATTGACCTGACGGTTATCGGTGAGCGCGCCGGCCGCAGCGCCGAGCGCGCCGCCGACCACGGCACCCTGAAGCAAGGTCGCGCCGGTGACGGCGCCGACCGCGAGGCCGGCGCCGGCGCCGATCGCAGCCCCGGACAGCGCCCGGTCGCCGACCGTGTTGCCGCAGGCGGCCAGGGTGAGTGCGGCCAGCGCCAAGGCCCAAATCCGTGTCATGCAGGCTCTCCGATCCGACTCGTTCGCGCGCCAGTCTACCGGGAGTTGTGGCGCGACCAAGGCAAACCCGGCCTCGCGACCTCGCCGTCACGCGGCGGCGCTCGCCGCGGCGGCGCAGACACAACGGCGATGCGCGCTACAGTATTCCCAGCACATACAGCAGGATGATCACCGGCAGCGGAACGCCCAGGACCCACAGCAGCACGCCACGCATCGCGCATCTCCATCACCTCTCGCGGTGATGGGGGAACGTGAAGGCTGCGCCCGGGTTCCTCAGGCGCGGCGAAGCCGGCCGAGCAGCCCCAACGGGTCCGGCAGGCGTGCGGCGATGTCGCCGAGGCGCCGCTGCACCTTCGGGATCAGCATCAGGGCCTCGATCCGCCGGTCCAGGAACCGGAGCGTGGCCTCGGCCTCCGGGGTGTCGTCGCGCAGCCAGTAGAGCACCGTCGCGGTGTAGATCACGGCCAGACTGGCGCGCTTCGTGTACCAGGAGAAATCGGCCGAGCGGTCGCCGATTGCCACCCAGATGGCATCGACAGCGCGCGCGGTGACGCGCGTGGCGGCCGCGGCGTTCTGCGGCAGGGCGAGCAGGGCCGTGGCGCGGGCCACCGCTTCCTTGCGTCCCGCGTTCTGCGCGAGCCGGATGCGGATCGCCGTGGTGACGCGGTCGCGGATGCGCATCGATGCCAGATCGAGTCGTGCCAGCTCCTCCGCCATGCGCCGGTCGGCGAGATCGCACCAGGCCTCGATCGCCCCGACCGGGCCGTCGGGGAACAGCAGCGCGAGATCCGCCGGATCGAAGCCGGCATCGGCGAGGCCGGCCCGCAGCGCCTTGCTGGTCCAGCCGTCCAGGGGCACATGCGGCAGCGCCGCCTCGACCGCCCGGTCGCGCTCCTCACTGCGCTCGATCATCCCCATCGCCTGCTCCGTCGCTTCAGCCGTCGCGCCCGCCCGCCTTCGGCGCCTGCGCCGCGGCATGGGCCGCGCGCGCGATCTCCTCGGTGAACCCGAACAGCGCGAAATCGTCCATCCGCATCGGGTAGAGGATGCCGTCGAGATGGTCGAACTCGTGCTGCACCACCCGCGCGTGGAACCCCGTGACGGCGCGCTCGATCCGGTTGCCCTCCAGATCAAGCCCGCGATAGCGCACGCGCGCCGGTCGCGGCACCGCCCCGCGGAGCCCCGGGATCGAGAGGCAGCCCTCCCAGGCGATGTCCACCTCCTCGCCGGCGGGCTCCACCTCGGGGTTGATCAGCACCTGCACGCCCGGGCCTGTCGGCACATCCTCGGGCGAGTCGGTCAGGCGCTCGGGCCGGCAGCGGAACACGAACAGCCGGAGCGGCGCATGCACCTGGGGGGCGGCGAGTCCGGCGCCGTCCGCGTCCAGCAAGGTGTCGACCATATCCGCGATCAGGCGGCGGATCTCGGGTGTGGACGGGTCCTCGATGGGAGAGGCCCGGGTCAGCAGGACCGGATGGCCCATGCGGGCGATCTTCAGGATGGCCATGCAGAGTTCCGCCGCAATTTCTCGACAGATAGGCCGGAACGGCGCTTCCGCAAAGCCGAGGCTCCGGCCTTTCGTATCGGTTGCGCCTGTGCTATCCACCCGACCCCTGAGTCGTTCCCCGGCTCGGGCCTGTTTTTGTGCCCGCAGGTGACCCCGATCCTGGGGAGGGCATGAGAGATGATGGAGGGTGTCTGCACGTGCAGGTTCTGGTTCGTGACAACAATGTCGATCAGGCGCTGAAGGCGCTGAAGAAGAAGATGCAGCGCGAGGGCATCTTCCGCGAGATGAAGCTCCGCCGCCACTACGAGAAGCCGTCCGAGCGCCGCGCGCGCGAGGGCGCCGAGGCCGTGCGCCGCGCCCGCAAGCTGGAGCGCAAGCGGCTGGAGCGGGAAGGCTTCTGACCCCGACCCAGAGGGGGCGCTCTTCCCAGGTGTTGTGCAAACCGCGGTTCGGGCTGGTCCGGGACCGCGGTTCGGTTGTCCGGGGTCGGGCGATTCGTAAGGCAGTGATGCTCGTCAGGCAGTGATGCGGCATTCATGGATCTGATCCGCGCGACGGTCGGGGCGTCCTGGGCGCTGATCCGCTGGCTGGGCAGGCTTGTCCTGGTCCTGCTGATGCCCTGGCGCTGGTTCCGGCGCCGTCCTGCCCCTGGGCCCGTCCCGGCGCCGGCGCCAGAGGCGCCGAGCGAGCCCGAGATCGAGGACACCTGGCCCGAGATGCCGCGCACCGGCCGGCCCGGCACCGCGACCGACGAGCAGGTCGAGGCGCTGATGGCCTTGCGCATCGTCCCCGCCCCGCCCTGTCGCGACCTGCACGACTATTCGCGCGAGGAGGCGGCCGCGATCCTCGACGCGATCGCGTTCGCCCGCGAGGCCGCCTCCCAGGTCACCGGCGGCGAGGACGAGGAGGCGCCGCCGGAGGCGCTGACGGCGCTGCTGAATGACCTCGTCGGCGAGACGCTGTCGGACGACGAGCTTCGGAACTTCGCGCTGCGTTGGGCGAAGAGCGGCAAGCCGACGCCGATCCGCGAGAACACGACCTTCGAGAAGGCGCGCACGGTCGTGCTGCGCTACTGGCAGCCGCGCCAGACGGCCGCTAGCTGAGCATCGGCAGTCGCGCCGGTCTGTCGGCAGGCATCCAGACGACGGCATCACGAGCGAGGTCGCGCCCGAGCGCGGCCGCCATCGGCCCGTATCGTTGCCCCCTGCGCCTTCCAGGAACGGCCACCCATGCACCGCGACCTGTGGGCGCAGCCGTGCCATCGCCGCGGCGTTCGTCGCGTCGTCGTGGCGTTCGCCAGGTGGGTTGCGCGCGGTGACGAACGGGGCCCCCGCGTGCCCGAGCCCGTGGAGCCACGCCTGTGAGCGCGGCGCGGCCGCGCCGATCCGGACCGTCTCGGCGCCGTCCGGGTGGTCGACGCGGTACCACGCCGCGCCGTAGGCTGCGATCAGCGACGGCGGCAGGCACGCACCGTGCGTCGGCACTGCGCCCGCGCTAGCGTCCTCGTCGTGCGCGCCGTCCTCGCCCATCCCGTCTATCGCCGACTCCTGCTGGCCCAGATCGTCTCCCTGCTCGGCACGGGGCTCGCGACCGTCGCGCTGGCGCTGGTCGCGCACGACCTGGCCGGGCCGCGCGCGGCGTCCGTGCTCGGCACCGCGCTCGCGATCAAGATGATGGCCTAT
>NZ_JBHYDW010000106.1:10698-16071 GCF_051860475.1 Elioraea sp.
CGCGCTCGCCGGCATGGTCGACCGGCGCCGCCTGCTGGTGGCACTCGACCTCGTGCGCGTGCCGATCGCGCTCGTGCTCCCCTTCGTCTCGGCGGAATGGCACGTTTATGTCCTGATCGCGCTGCTGCAATCGGCCTCGGCGCTGTTCTCGCCGACGTTCCAGGCGACCATCCCCGACATCCTGACCGACGAGCGCGACTACACGCGCGCACTCTCGCTCGCGCATCTCGCCTATGACCTGGAGCAGCTCGCCAGCCCCGCGCTGGCCGCGGTCCTGCTGACCATGGTGCCGTTCCATGCGCTGTTCGCCGGCACCGCCGTCGGCTTCCTCGTCTCGGCCGCGTTCGTGCTGTCGGTGCGCCTGCCCGCGCCGGCGCCGGTTGGACGCGCCGGGTGGCTCGCCCGCGCGACGGCGGGGTTCGTCGTGTTCCTGCGCACGCCGCGGCTGCGCGGTCTGATGGCACTGAATCTTGCGGCCGCCGCGCCCGGTGCGATCGTGCTGGTGGATACCGTGCTGGTGGTGCGCGTCTTGCTCGGCCGGCCGGAGCAGGATGTGGCGCTCGCGCTCGCCTGTTTCGGCGCCGGCTCGATGACGGCCGCCCTCGCCCTGCCGCGCCTGCTGGACCATCTGCCGGACCGCACGGTGATGCTCGCGGCCGGGATGGCCGCGCCGGTCCTGCTCGGCGCCCTCGCGGCGGTGGAACTGCGCTGGACAGTTCTGCTCGCCGGCTGGGTGAGCATCGGGCTTTGCTACGGCACGATGATCACGCCGATGGGGCGGCTGCTGCGCCGCTCCGCCGCGCCGGATCAGCGGCCAGGGCTGTTCGCCGCGCAGTTCACGCTGGGCCATCTCGCCTGGCTGCTCACCTATCCGCTCGCCGGCTGGCTCGCGACGCGGCACGGCGTCGCCACGGCCTTCGGCGTGCACGGCGCGCTCGGCCTCGCGGGCGCGCTCGCGGCGGCGCTGCTCTGGTGGCGCGCCGATCCCCGCGGCTGATGCTCCAACCGCGTCCACCCAGCGGGTGGCCGAGCCCTGCGGAGCCGATTTCGCACCCATCGGAAACACCGGGTTGCCCCTCGCGCCGCGTCGCCGCATCATCGCGCCGAGGTGAGGCAAACCAATGGGGGATGGACCGTGACGACACGACGTTCACTGGTGCTGGCAGCCGCGGCGGCGATCGCGCTCGGCGGGCCGGCAAAGGCGCAGACCTACGAGATGGTGGCCGGCGCGCTCGGCGGCGGCTGGTACACGATGGCGACGGGGCTGTCGCAGATCCTGCAGGAGAACGTCTCCGGGCTGACGATCCGCGTCGTGCCGGGCGGCGGGCTCGGCAACCCGACGCGCGTGCAGAACGGCGTCAGCCAGATCGGCTTCGGGCTCGACTTCCTCGTGTCCTCGGCGATCAGGGGCGAGGCGCCGTATCGCGCCCCACACGACAAGATCTCGCATATCGGCGTGGGCTGGAGCCCGACCGAGCATCACATGCTGCGCCGGGCGGACGAGGGTCCGGCCGACATGAAGGCGATCCTGACGATGCGCGGCCTCAGGATCGGGACGCCGCAATCGACGTCCTCGGACACGCTGACGCTCATTCACATCCTGACTCACCTCGGCACGAGCTTCGACAAGATCCGCTCGGATGGCGGCCGCGTCGTGCAGGGCAGCTACACCGACATCGCCAACGCCTTCATGGATGGGCAGGTGGACTACGTCTATGTCGCGCTCGCCAGGCCGGCAGCGATGGTCGCCGAGGTGCAGCGCGGCCGCCGCCCGGCCACGCTGGTCGCCTTCCCGCAGGACATCCGGGAGCACCTCTCGCGCACCTACGGCTTCAGCCAGGGCGTGATCCCGGCGGGCACCTATCCGGCACCGATGCAGAGCGCCGAGGTTCCGGTCACGACCATGGACACCGTGCTGGTGGTGCCGACGGCGATGCCGGAGGAGGTCGTCTACAACATGATCAAGGCGGTGATCGCCAACCGCGCGCGGCTCGGCGGCATTCACCCGTCTATGGCGGCGTTCAACCCGGCGGTAGCGTGCAAGTATCCCGGCGCGCCGCTGCATCCGGGCGCACGCCGCGCCTTCGCCGAAGCCGGCTGCACGCTCTGACGCGGCACAGCTCGAGCGGCGGGCCGGGAGCGATCCCGGCCCGTCCTTGTTCGTAGCGGGCTGGGCATGCGCGAGCTCGCTGGTCCCTGGCGGCCGATCATCGCGCTGTACGCCGCGCTGGTCGGCTTTGCGCATTTCTGGCTGGGCGGCGCGGGGCTGATGGAGCTGGTCGCGCGCGAGGCGTTCGGTGCCGGGCGCTGGACGCAGGACGTGTTTCCGGTGCTGGAGCCGTTGCAGCTGCGCGGCTTCCACCTGCTGGCGCTGCTGCCACTGATCTTCCTGATCTATCCCGCCCGTCCCGGACGCAGCCCCGCAGCGCGACCGAGCCACCCCGATCTCGTGCTCGCGGCACTCTCCGCCGCCGCAAGCTTCTATTTCCTGGCCAGTGCGCGGCAGATCAACGCGCGCATGGAGTTCATCGACCCGCTGACGGAGCTCGAATGGTGGCTCGGAGTCATCGCGGTCGTCACGCTGCTCGAAGCGATCCGCCGGGCGGTCGCGCCGATCCTCGCGGGCATCGTGATCGTCTCGCTGATCTACATGCATGTCGGGCAGTGGCTGCCAGGCGTATTCAACACGCGCCCGTTCGATCTCGCGATGATCATCGAGACGGTCTACATCGTGCCGATCGTCGGTGGGATCTTCGGCCCGCTCACCGGCATCGTCGCCGGCACGATCGCGATGTTCATCCTGTTCGGTGCCTTCGTGCAGGGCTCGGGTACGGGTCGGCTGTTCTCGAACTTCGGGGCTGCCGTCGCAGGCCGCTTCGCGGGCGGGCCGGCGAAGGTGGCCGTGATCACCTCCGGCATGTTCGGCACGATGAGTGGCTCCACCGTCTCGAACGTGGCGACGACCGGCTCGATCACCATTCCGATGATGAAGCGGCTCGGCTATGCGCCGGCGGTCGCGGGCGGGATCGAGGCTGCCGCCAGCACCGGTGGGGCGATCATGCCGCCGGTGATGGGCGCGGCCGCCTTCGTGATGAGCGAGATCACCAACATCCCCTACGGCGAGATCATCGTCACGGCGGCGATCGGCGCGGTTCTGTATTTCTTCGCGATCTTCGTCTCGGTGCATTTCGAGGCGAAGCGGCTCGGGCTTGCGGCGATGGAGCCGGACACGATCCCGCCGTGGCGCGTGGTCGCGCGCGACGCCCACCTGATGCTGCCGATCGCGGTGCTGGTCTGGCTGCTGGTCGAGCGCTGGTCCGGCAACTTCGCGGCCTTCGCCGCGACCACCTTGATGATGGTCTGCGCGAGCGTCCGCTCGCACACGCGGATGGGACCGCGCGCGATCGTCGACGCCTTCGGCAATGCGGCGCGCACCATGGCGGTGCTGGCGGCCGCGGTGGCGGGCGCGGGGATCATCACCTCGGCGCTGACGGTGACGGGGCTGGTCGTCGCGTTCGGCGGCATCGTCAAGGGGCTCGCCGGCGGCAGTCTTGCCCTGCTCTGCCTGCTGCTGATGCTGACGGCGCTGATCCTCGGCATGGGCGTGCCGACCACGCCGGCCTATATCATCACTGCCGCCCTCGGCAGTCCGGTGCTGCAGGAGTACGGCGTCGATCTGCTCGCCGCGCACCTGTTCATGTTCTACTTCGCGGTGCTGGCGGACGCGACGCCGCCCGTGGCGGTCGCGTCCTACGCGGCGGCGGCGATCGCGGGTGCGAACCCGATGGCGACAGCGGTGCAGGCGCTGCGCTTCGCGCTCGCCGGGTTCGTGGTCGGCTATGCCTTCATCTACGACCAGGGCATCATCTGGCGCGGCGGCGTCGACCCCGTGGTCGAGGACACGGTGCCGCTGATCGCCGCGCTGACACTGGTCGGCGCGGCATTCGGCGGGTTCCTGCGCACGCGGCTCTCTGGCCCGGCGCGCGTGTTTGCGCTCGCCTGCGGGTTCGGCGCGGCGTTCGGGCACATGGTCTCGGATCACGCGCGGCTTGCCTTCTCGGTTGCCGTCCTGGCTCTGTTCTGGTTCGCTCCGCGTCTTTTCGCCGCACGCGAGGTGCGCCATGCCTGACCGGATCGAGCGGCTCCAGGTGTTCCGGATCGACAGCGAGATCGGCATGCGCCGCGCGCACGGCTCGGGCGAGATCGCACGCCGCGTCGGCCGGGTGATCGTGCGCCTCCTCACGACCGACGGGATCGAAGGGCTCGGCGAGGCCGCGCCCTGGGCGCCGTTCGGCAACACCGCCGATACCACCGCGGCTGCGATCGACGGTTGCTTGCGTGCGGTGCTCGAGGGCGACGACGCCACACGGATCGCTGCGCTCGCCGATGCGATGGACCATGCGCTGATGGGCCATCCGGAGGCGAAGGCCGCGGTCGAGATGGCGCTCTGGGACATCGCCGGGAAGCGGCTCGGCGCGCCCGTGCACGCGCTGCTCGGCGGCGTGGTGCGCGATACGATCCCGCTTTCGTTCTCGATCGCCGATCCGGACTTCGCCGCCGATCTCGACCGCGCACGTGCCATGGCCGAGGAGGGCATCGGCATCTTCAAGGTCAAGACCGGCTTCCTCACCCACGCCGACGATCTCGAACGGCTCTCCGCGCTGCGCGAGACCTGCCCGACCGCCGATATCCGTGCCGACTACAACCAGGGCCTCGCGCCCGAGGAGGCGCTGCGCTTCTGCCGCGACCTCGACGGCCTCGAGCTCGGCTTCATCGAGCAGCCGGTGCGCCGCGGGCAGGAGCGCGTGCTGGCGATGATCGCGGCCGCGCTGGATACGCCGGTGATGGCGGACGAGAGCGTCTTTTCCGCACGCGAGATGCTGGACTGCGCGCATGCCGGCTGGGCGGACTGCGTCTCGATCAAGCTGATGAAGGCGGGCGGGATCCTGCGCGCGCGCGAGGCTGACGCGGTCGCCGCGGCCGCCGGGCTGCCGACCTATGGCGGCACGCTGTGGGAGGGTGGGATCGCGCTGGCGGCCGCCGCTCACCTGATCGCCGCCACGCCCAACATCCGCCTCGGCTGCGAGTTCTACATGCCACGCTACGTGCTCGCCCGCGACATCACCGCCGAGCCGTTCGCCTATGAGGGCGGATCGGTGCGCGTCCCCGACGGTCCCGGCCTTGGCGTCACACTCGACGAGGACGCACTCGCTGCCGACCTGGTGGCTTCGCGCGGCTGACCTCTCTCGCTTGACCGCGTGCGGAACGTGTGCTGGCGTTCACGCGCAAGAAGGATACGGGAGGAAACCATGCGCAGGCGTGACTTCACGGCAGCGGCAGCGGCGCTGATGCCGGCTTGGGTGGTCGGTGCGG
>NZ_JBHYDW010000107.1:0-3096 GCF_051860475.1 Elioraea sp.
AGCGACTTCAACATCGTGATCGACAACCACGGCACGGCAGCGAACGTGACGGTCGCGCGCGCGACCGCCCACATCAAGTTCCGCTACAGCCGCAATGTCGATCCGGCACCAGTGGTGGCCGCGGTGCGCGAGGCAGCGGAGGGCAACGGTGTCGAGCTCGAGGAGCGGCACGAGGGCGCGCCGCCGCAGCTGCCTGAGGACCATCCCCTGGTCGCCGCCGCCGTGGCCGAAACCGGCAAGCCCGCCAAGACCGCGCCCTACGGCACCGACGCCTCTGAGCTGCAGGCGATCGCGCCCTGCATCGTGCTCGGCCCGGGCGGCGTGGACACCGCCCATACGCCGCACGAGCGCGTCGCGGTCGCCGATCTTGCGGCCGGGCCGCCCGTGCTGCTGCGCCTCGCCGCGCGCGTCGCCGCGCTGCCGTGACGGCGCTCCGGCGCCTGTTCGATCGGATCAGGCCGGGCGGCCGCATCGCCGAGCCCGACTACGCCGGACTGGATCCGGCGGGCGTCGTGCAGGCGCGGCTCGACTACCTGCGCGCGTGGTACGAGGAAAGCGCCGTCGCCAACCAGTTCCTCTATCGGCTGCTCAAGGGGGTGCAGATCGCGCTCACGGCCTTCGTGCCGGTGTTCGCGCTGATCGGCAGCCCGTGGGTCGCGGCAACCGCCGGCGCGCTGGCAGTGCTGCTCGAGGGGCTGCTCCAGGTCGGGCGGCATCACCAGCAATGGCTTATGCACCGGGCGACGGCCGAGGCGCTGAAGCGCGAACGCGTGCGCTACCTTGCCCGCCTCGCCCCGTATGACGGCCCCGACCGACATGCGTCGCTGGCCGATTCCATCGAGCGCCTGGTCGCGGACGAACTGACGCACTGGGTCGGCAGCCGCAAGCGGCTCGACGAGACGGACGCGGCGCCGCGCGGCTGACGCGGCCGGGGGCCTGTTGCGCCGCCACAGGGGCTATGGTAACCCCCGCCGCGCCTGCGGGGGCTCGCCCCGCGGGACGTGTTTTTCGTGCCGGCGCCTCTGCCGCGCCGCATCAGAACGGGGACCGGGTCCGCGTGCCGGAGACCAATCCGCAAGTCGCCGAGATTGCCGCCGCGCTAAGGATGGCGCGCGAGGCCCGCGCCGCGGTCGATGCCATTCCCGCGCGCTACGCCGGTGGGCTGATGGCGCTGGCGCGCGAGAAGTTCGAGCAGGGCGACAGCGGGGTGTATGACCGGATCGCGCAGGGGCTCGATTCTGTTGCCGCTGCGATCGAGCAGAACCGCGGCTTCCGCCACACCCTCGAAAGCCCGCTGATCCAGGCCGATACCCAGCTCAAGGCGGTACTCGCGGTGCTCGACAGCGAGGCCACCGGCGTCAGCGTCCCGCGCGAGGTGCGCAACTTCCTCGGCGTCGTGATCCGCAACCGCCGTGCCGCGCTGCTCGCGCGCATCATCGCCGCGTTCCGTGCGCTCGATGCCGAGCGGCGCGGTGAGGAGCGGGCCGAGGTCGTCTCGGCCGTGAAGCTCGACGACACCCAGCGCGCGCAGCTGCTCGCCTCGCTGAACCGCGCGGGCCATGCCCGCGTGCGCCTGACCGAGCGGGTCGATCCCGCCATCCTCGGGGGGCTCGTGCTGAAGCTCGGCTCGCGCCTCTACGATTCGTCCATCAGGAGCCGTCTGCAGCGGCTCGCCCATGCCATGAAGGGGGCCGCCTGACATGGAGATCCGTCCTGCCGAGATCTCGCAGATCCTGAAGCAGCAGATTGCCAACTTCGAGGACGAGGCCGACGTCGCCGAGGTCGGCCAGGTGCTGAGCGTCGGCGACGGCATCGCGCGCGTGTTCGGTCTGTCGTCCGTCATGGCCGGCGAGATGGTCGAGTTTCCCGGTGCCGGCGTGCGCGGCATGGCGCTCAACCTCGAGACCGACAATGTCGGCGTGGTGATCTTCGGCGACGACCGGGCGATCCGGGAAGGCGACACGGTGAAGCGCACCGGCGCGATCGTCGAGGTGCCGGTCGGCAAGGGCCTGCTCGGTCGCGTGGTCGATCCGCTTGGCAACCCGATCGACGGCAAGGGCCCGATCGAGGCGGCCGAGCGTCGGCGCGTCGACGTCAAGGCGCCGGGCATCATCCCCCGCCGCTCGGTGCATGAGCCGATGCAGACGGGCATCAAGGCGATCGACGCGCTGATCCCGATCGGGCGGGGCCAGCGCGAGCTGATCATCGGCGACCGCCAGACCGGCAAGACGGCGGTGATCATCGACACGATCATCAACCAGCGGAAGATCAACGAGGCCGGCGAGGAAAGCCAAAAGCTCTACTGCATCTATGTCGCGATCGGGCAGAAGCGCTCCACCGTGGCGCAGCTCGTCAAGACACTCGAGGAGTATGGCGCGATGGAGTACTCCATCGTCGTCGCGGCCACCGCCTCGGAGCCGGCGCCATTGCAGTATCTTGCGCCTTATTCGGGCTGCGCGATGGGCGAGTACTTCCGCGACAACGGCATGCACGCGGTGATCTTCTACGACGACCTCTCCAAGCAGGCCGTCGCGTACCGCCAGATGTCGCTGCTGCTGCGCCGCCCGCCGGGTCGTGAGGCCTATCCGGGCGACGTGTTCTACCTGCACTCGCGCCTGCTCGAGCGCGCGGCCAAGATGAACGCGGACAACGGCTCGGGCTCGCTCACGGCGCTGCCGGTGATCGAGACCCAGGCGGGAGACGTGTCAGCCTACATTCCGACCAACGTCATCTCGATCACGGACGGCCAGATCTTCCTGGAAACCGAACTGTTCTATCGCGGCATTCGCCCGGCGGTGAACGTCGGCATCTCGGTCAGCCGCGTCGGCTCGGCGGCCCAGGTGAAGGCGATGAAGCAGGTGGCAGGGCGCATCAAGCTCGAACTCGCGCAGTACCGCGAGATGGCCGCCTTCGCGCAGTTCGCTTCCGACCTCGATGCTGCCACACAGCGCCTGCTCGCACGCGGCGCACGGCTGACGGAGCTGCTCAAGCAGCCGCAGTTCCAGCCCGTCCCGGTCGAGGAGCAGGTGGTGGCGATCTTCGCCGGCACGCGCGGGTATCTCGACCCGATCAAGGTCGAGGACGTGGGGCGGTTCG
>NZ_JBHYDW010000107.1:3106-16063 GCF_051860475.1 Elioraea sp.
TGATGCTGTCGGAGCTGCGCGCCAAGGAGCCCACGATCCTCGAGGCAATCCGCACCGACAAGGAGATCAAGAAGCCGACCGAGGAGAAGCTCGTCGCGTTCCTCGACGCCTTCGCCAAGACCTTCGCCTGAGGCACACGGTCCGGGGATAGACGATGCCGAGCCTGAAGGCGCTCCGCACGCGGATCAACAGCGTCAAGTCGACGCGTAAGATCACGCAGGCGATGAAGATGGTCGCCGCGTCCAAGCTGAAGCGCGCGCAGAGCCAGGCCGAGCAGGCCCGCCCTTACGCCGAGCGCATGGCGCGGATGCTGGGCGCGCTCGCCACCTCGGTCGCGGGCAGTCCGATCGCGCCGCCGATGCTGGTCGGCACCGGCAAGGACGAGGTGCATCTGCTTGTGGTGGTCTCGGCCGATCGCGGCCTCTGCGGCGGCTTCAACACCGCCGTCTCCCGCTTCGCACGCAACAGGACGCGCGCCCTGATCGAGCAGGGCAAGACGGTCAAGCTGCTGACGGTCGGACGCAAGGGGCGCGACTTCCTGCGCCGGGAGTACCGCAGGAACATCGTCGGCAGCATCGACTTCGTCGGCAAGAAGCAGATCACCTTCGACGATGCGGTGGAGATCGCGAACCAGGTGACCGAAATGCTGAGCGGCCAGCAGTTCGACGTCTGCACGCTGGTCTATAACCGCTTCAAGAACGTCATCACCCAGGTGCCGTCCGAGCAGCGCCTGATCCCGGCGAGCATCGAAGGCGCGCCGGCGGAACCGGCCAACGGGCAGCGCGCCTCCTACGAGTACGAGCCGGGCGAGGAGGAGATCCTCGCCGAATTGCTGCCGCGCAACCTCGCGATCCAGCTCTACCGCGCACTGCTTGAGAGCGCGGCCGGCGAGCAGGGCGCGCGGATGACCGCGATGGACAACGCCACCCGCAATGCGGGCGACATGATCGGCAAGCTGACGCTGAACTACAACCGCCAGCGCCAGGCGAACATCACCAAGGAGCTGATCGAGATCATCTCGGGCGCGGAAGCGATCTGACCGCGCGCGACGCTCGAACGGCGAGGACAACGCGTTACAGGATGGGCCCCTGGGGCCAGGGAGTACGGACGATGGCATCGAACAACGTCGGCAAGATCACGCAGGTTCTGGGCGCGGTCGTGGACGTGCAGTTCCCCGGCGAGTTGCCGAACATCCTCAACGCGCTGCACACCGAGATGAACGGGCGGCGGCTGGTGCTGGAATGTGCCCAGCACCTCGGCGAAAGCACCGTGCGCGCGATCGCGATGGACAGCACCGATGGCATGGTCCGCGGCGCCGAGGTGACCGACACCGGCGCTCCGATCCAGGTGCCGGTCGGCCCGGAGACGCTGGGGCGGATTCTCAACGTGGTCGGCGAGCCGATCGACGAGCGCGGCCCGGTCGAGACCGCGAAGCACTTCCCGATCCACCGCGAAGCGCCGCTGTTCGTCGATCAGTCGACCGAGGCGCAGATCCTGGTCACCGGGATCAAGGTCATCGACCTGCTCGCCCCCTACCTGAAGGGCGGCAAGATCGGCCTGTTCGGTGGTGCCGGCGTCGGCAAGACCGTCACGATCATGGAACTGATCAACAACGTCGCCAAGAAGCACGGGGGCTACTCGGTCTTCGCCGGCGTCGGCGAGCGTACGCGCGAGGGCAACGACCTCTATCACGAGATGATCGAATCCGGGGTGATCAAGACCGACGGACCCGGCTCGAAGGCCGCCCTCGTCTACGGCCAGATGAACGAGCCGCCGGGTGCGCGCGCGCGCGTCGGTCTCTCCGGCCTCACCCTCGCCGAGTACTTCCGCGACGAGGAAGGCCAGGACGTGCTGTTCTTCGTCGACAATATCTTCCGTTTCACCCAGGCGGGCTCGGAGGTGTCGGCGCTGCTGGGACGCATCCCCTCGGCGGTGGGCTACCAGCCGACGCTCGCGACCGACATGGGCGCGCTCCAGGAGCGCATCACCTCGACCAAGAAGGGCTCGATCACCTCCGTGCAGGCGATCTACGTGCCGGCCGACGACCTGACCGACCCCGCGCCGGCGACCTCCTTCGCCCACCTAGACGCGACGACCGTGCTCTCGCGCGCACTCACAGAGATCGGCATCTATCCGGCAGTCGATCCACTCGACTCGACCAGCCGCGCGATCGATCCGCGCATCGTGGGCGAAGAGCACTACAACGTCGCGCGCGAGGTTCAGCGCATCCTGCAGACCTACAAGTCGCTGCAGGACATCATCGCCATTCTCGGCATGGACGAGCTCTCGGAGGAGGACAAGCTGATCGTGGCGCGCGCGCGTAAGATCCAGCGCTTCCTCTCGCAGCCCTTCCATGTCGCCGAGGTGTTCACTGGCCAGCCCGGCGCGTTCGTCGAGCTCGCCGACACGATCCGCAGCTTCAAGGCGATCTGCGCCGGCGAGTACGACCAACTGCCCGAGGCGGCGTTCTACATGGTCGGCACGATCGAGGAGGCCGTCGCGAAGGCCGAGAAGCTCGCCGCCGAGGCGGCCTGAGCGGCGGGCCAGACCGGAGCACGGTGCTATGGCGGACCAGATCACGCTCGAGATCGTCAGCCCGACGCGGCTTCTGCTGTCGGAGCCGGTCGATCTCGCCGAGATCCCGGCCTATGATGGCTATATCGGTGTGCTTCCCGGGCACGCGCCGATGATCGCGACGCTGCGCGGCGGACTGATCCGCGTGCATCAGGGCGGGTCGGTCACCAAGCAGCTTTATGTCGGACGCGGCTTCGTCGAGATCGCCCCCGACCGCTGCACGGTGCTCGCGGACGAGGTGATCCCGGCCGACGAGCTCTCGCTCGAGACCGCGCACAAGCGCGTCGCCGACGCCGAGACCGCCTACCAGGCGGCCGCCGAGACGCGGGATGCCGACGAGATCGAACAGGCGATCATGCGCCTCGCTGCCGCACGCGCGATGGAGGATGCAGCGCGGCGCTGAGGACGCCGCGAGCTGTCCGTCGCGGTTCCGCAAAGCGGCGCAACGCCCTGATTCGGTTTGATTTCATCCGACCGCCGCCCCTTGCCTCACTGGCGCGCAATCCCCATTCCTGTGCTAGCGTGTGCGGAACGCCGAGTCCGCCCTCGGGAAGGCAGGGCTGTTCGACAACCGGGAAGGACGGCAGCGCCATGAAGCACTGGCACATCGACCAGGTGGGCTGGGAGAGGTTCGATCCCGGCAAGGTCGATCCGGGCATCGTGCCGCTCGTGAAGGCGGCGGCGATGGTGGAGCGCAACGGCGACGACTACGCCACCTATCTCTGCAACGTATTCCATGACGACCCCGACTTCCGCCAGGCTGCGCTGAACTGGGCAGACGAGGAGGTGCAGCACGGCGAGGCGCTCGGGCGCTGGGCGATGCTGGCCGATCCGACCTGGGATTACCGCGCCGCCTTCGCCCGGTTCCGCGAGGGCTACCAGATCCCGCTGGAGGCGGATCATTCCGTGCGCGGCAGTCGCACCGGCGAGCTGATCGCGCGCTGCATGGTCGAGACCGGCACCTCGTCCTACTACACCGCCCTCGCCGAGGGCACCGAGGAGCCGGTGCTGAAGCAGGTGTGCCAGCTGATCGCCGCCGACGAGTACCGCCACTTCAAGCTGTTCTATGACCATATGCGGCGCTATCTCGCGCGCGAGAAGATCTCGCTTATCGAGCGGCTGCGCATTGCGGCGGGGCGGATCGGTGAGAGCGAAGACGATGAACTCGCCTTCGCGTTCCACTGCGGCAACATGCCCGACGAAGCGCCCTATGACCGCAAGACGTCGATCGCGACCTACATGGCCAAGGCGATGACCTACTACAAGGTGCGTCACATCGACCGCGGCATGGGCATGATCTTCAAAGCGGTAGGACTTTCGCCGCGTGGACGGCTGTCCGAGTTCGCCGCGCGTGCGGCGCATCGGTTCATCCGCTTCAAGCAGCGCCGGAACGAGGCGATCGCGCAACGGGCCGCGGCGAACAGCAACATCCCCCGCGCCGCGCAGGCGGCCTGAGCCGGGGACTGGTGCGGAGGCCCTGCTTCCCCGCGCCATGGCGCAGCGCTTGACTGAACTGAACGGTTCAGTTTATTTTCGGCACCTGCCGCGCTGCACAGGACGCTCGGATGGCCTCCCTCACCCCCGCGATCGCCATCCATCTCGCCGCCGCGGGAGGCGTGCTGGCGCTGACCGCCGGGCAGCTTGCGTTGTCCAAGGGGACGCCGCGTCACCGTGCGGCAGGCTACGCCTGGGTATTGCTGATGGCGCTGGTCGCGCTCTCCTCCTTCGCAATCCCGACCTTCATGACGGGGCTGACGGGCGCATTCCCCTTCGGCCCGATCCACGTCCTCTCCGTGGTCATGCTGCTCGGGCTCGCCCTGGCAGTCCGGGCGGCACGGCGCAGGGACGTCGCGCGGCATCGCCGCATCATGCTGATCCTGACGGCGTCGTTCCTTGTCACGGGACTGTTCACGCTGCTGCCCGGTCGCCTGCTGCACGGTTGGCTATTCGGCTGACCGTTACGGACAGGGCGGATGCCCGGCCAGGCCGTCCGTTCGCCGACCGGATTATGCGCCTCAGCCGCACAGCGAATACCGCTCGTGCGCGAACAGATCGGCCACTTCCGCCAGCATCTCCGCCAGTTCCGCCCGGTCTCCGGCATCGAGGCGCGGACCCGCGGCGCGCACGTGCACGTGGCGGATCACGCCGCGCGCGGCCAGCACCGCCTTGGTCATCGCCATACGGAACACGGCCTGGAAGTTCAGGAGCGGCAGCATCCGGTTGAACATCGCCCGCACGCCTGCGCGATCGCCGGCGCCGTGCGCCGCCCACAGCGCGGCGTGCAGGTCGGTCAGCTCGGCGGCCGGCATTGTCCCGCACGCACCGCGCGCGAGCTCGTCGGTGATGTAGCGGCCCCCTGCCCCGCCAAGCACGCCGCGCAACCCTGGCGGCGCGAGGCTCAAGAGCTCGCCGATGCGCTGGCCGGCCGGCAGCGCCTCCTCCTTGACGTAGGCGACTCCCGGGACCCGCTCGACGATCGTGGCGACGAACCTCATGGTCAGCGCCGATCCGACCGGCGCCGGCGCGTTCTGGAGCATCACCGGCACACCGACGCCGGCAAGTGCGCGGTAGAAGCCCTCGATCGCCGCTGCGTCCTTGGAGAGCGAGGGCGGGTTCATCGCCATCACCGCCGATGCGCCGAGCTCCTGCGCCAGCCGCGCATACCCCACCGCGTCGGCCTCGCTCGCCGCCGAGGCGCCGACCACGAACGGCTTCCGCCCGTCGATCGCCCGCGCCACCACGCGCGTCAGATGGGTGCGCTCGGCGGGGGCGAGCGTGTCGAACTCGCTCGCCACACCCGGGAACACCAGCCCGTCGGCGCCGGAGGCGATGATGAACTCCACCACGTTGCGCAGATCGCCCTCGTCCGGCGAGCCGTCCTCGCGGAACGGCGTCGGCACGATCGGCAGCACGCCGGACAGGTCAGCGGTCACGCACAGCTCCTTCAGGCGGTTTCGCGGAAGCGGACGTAGGGATCGAGTGCTGCCGACGGCACCACGCCGAGGCCCGGCCCCTCCGGCAGCGTATAGGCGCCGCCAGCGCATCCCATGCCCTGCTGGTCGAGGAAGCGCAGGTTCCGGTCCATGATCGAGTGCTGGTACTCGTGGCCGACCACGCCGGCGAGTGTGGCCGAGGCGTGCAGGCTCGCGGCGAGGAACAGGCCGACGCCGATCGTCGCGTGCGGGATGATCCGCGCATGGAACGCTTCGGCCAGGTGGCCGATGCGCAGGAACTGCGTGATCCCGGTGTGCCCCATCTCCGGCTGCACGATCGCGAAGCCACGTCGGATCAGCCGCTCGCGCACGTCGAAGGCGGTCGCAAGCTCCTCGCCACCGGCGATCGGCACGCGCGCCGCCGCCGCGACCGCGGCGAGCCCGTCGATGTCCTCGCTCGCGACCGGGGCCTCCGCGAACCACAGCCCGTGCGCGGCGAGCCGGTCGATCACACCGATCGCCTCGGCCGCGGTGTAGGCCCAGTGCAGATCGGCGGCGATCCGGACGCCGGCGCCGAGCGCCTTGCGCAACCCGACCATCTCCGCCTCCGGCCCGTCATCAGCGACCACTGCGGCGAACTTCACCGCGTCGAAGCCGCGCGAGGCCCAATGTTCCGCCTCGGCGACCCGCTCGGCCAGCGTCGGTTTCGGCAGACCCGAGACATAGGCGGGCACGCAGTCATGACGCTGCCCGCCGAGCATACGGACGAGGGGCAGTCCGGCGAGCCGCGCGGCGAGATCCCACACCGCGATATCGACGGCAGCGAGCGCATCGCCGAAGAACCCGCCGCGGAAGCCGCGCACGCGCATCGTGTCGGCGAGGTCCTCGTGCAGCGGCACGGGATCGCGCGGATCGCGCCCGAGCAGCAGCGGGCCGAGCAGATCGACCACCACCTCCGCGGTCGCGCGCGGGGCGATCACGCCGAACCCCTCGCCCCAGCCGATCGCACCCGACGCGGTCTCGATCCGCACCAGCATTGTGCGGTCATCGGTCGGGTAGATCGTACGGTTGCCCTTGCGCACCAGGTAGCCGCGCGCGTTCGGCGCCTCGCCTTCGCGCGCGGCACCCAGATAGGGCGTCTCGCGCGGGATGACGACGACCAGGACCTCGACGCGCGCGATCCGCTCGCCGCTCACGGCGGTTCAGTCGACCGTGATGCCGGCGCGCGCCACCACGTCGCGGAACCGCTCGGCGTCGGTCGCGATCTGGCGCGCGAACTCCTCGGGCGTGTTCGCGACCGGCACAAAGCCGAGCTGGTCAAGCCGGGCGAGCACCTCGGGTTCGCGCAGGAAGCTGCGGATCGCCTCGGACAGCCGGGCGACGATCGGCGCCGGCGTGCCGGCAGGGGCAACCACACCGTGCCAGGACATCAGCTCCACGCCCGGGGCGAACTCGTTCAGCGCCGGCAGGTCGGGGAAGCGCGCGAGCCGCGTCGGCGTGGCGACCGCGAGCGCCCGCAGCTTGCCCGCCTCGACATGCGGCCAGGAGGTCGGGATCACGTCGAGCGCGAAATCGACCTGCCCGCCGAGCAGCCCGTTCAGCATGTCGGCGCCGCCGCGGAACGGCACGTGCACCGCGTTCGTGCCAGTCTCGAGCAGGAACAGCGCCTGGCCGAGATGGATCGAGGTGCCGTTGCCCGAGCTGCCGTAGTTCAGCACCCCGGGATTCGCCTTCATGTGCGCGATCAGTTCGGGCACGGTGCGCGCCGCGACCTTCTCGGCATTGACCACCAGCAGCAGCGGCGTCGCCGCACAGTTGCTGACGGGGGCGAAGTCGCGCACCGGGTCGTAGGGGACACGGCCCTTCTGCACCGCCGGCGCGATCGCCATGTTGGCGATGTTGCCGAGGCCGAAGGTGTAACCGTCGGGCGCCGAGCGGGCGAGCATGTCGAGCCCGATCACGCTGCCCGCGCCCGGCCGGTTCTCGACCACGAAGGGCCGGCCGAAAACCTGCGCCATGCGGTCGGACACGAGGCGGCCGATGATGTCGGCGCCACCACCTGGGCCGAACGGCACGATCAGCCGGACATTGCGCTCCGGCCAGCCGGTCTGCGCGATCGCGGGCAGCGCCAGCGCGGCCGCACCCGCACCGAGCAGCAGGCGCCGTGTCGTCATCATCTCGTTCCTCCCGCAGCGATGTGGCCAGGGACGATACCGGGCGCGGCCAGGGCCAGCAATCGCACCTTGACGCTGCGCCGTCTGCGTCGGACACGCGGCCGGGATGACAGCAATCCTGGTGATCAAGCACGGCGCCCTCGGCGACCTGGTGCAGGCCTTCGGGCCGTTCGCGGCGATCCGCGCGCATCATCCCGAGGCACGGATCGATCTGCTGACCACCCCACCCCTCGCCGCCCTGATGACGGCTGCGCCGTGGTGCGACCGCGTGCTCACCGACGACCGACCGGCGTGGTGGAATCTGCCGGCGCAGATCGGGCTCGCCCGCCGCTTGGCGCGCGAGACCTATGCGCGTGTGTACGACCTGCAGACCTCGGCGCGCTCCTCGCGGCTGCTCGCCTGGATGCATCTGTTCGGCGCCCGCTCGGAATGGAGCGGCATCGCAGCCGGCGCCTCGCACCCGCATGCCAATCCCGGCCGCGATGCCATGCACACCCAGGACCGCCAGCGCGAGCAGCTCGCGATGGCGGGCCTCACCGTCTTCCCAGTGCCGGAGCTCGGTTGGCTCGACGGCGACGCGAACCGCTTCGATCTGCCACCGTCGTTCGCCCTGCTGATTCCTGGGGCCGCGCCGCACCGCCCAGCGAAGCGCTGGCCGGCCGAGCACTACGGCGCGCTCGCCGGCCATCTCGCCGCGGCCGGCCTGACCACCGTGGTCCTCGGCGCACCCGCCGAGGCGCCGCTTGCCGCCGCGATCCGCAGGCTGTGTCCCGACGCCCGCGACCTGACCGGCCGGACGACGATCCCCGACATCGCGGCGCTTGCTCGGCGCGCCGTCCTTGCGGTGGGCAACGACACCGGACCGATGCACCTGATCGCCGCGGTGGGCACGCCCTCGCTCGTACTGTTCTCGGCCGACAGCGATCCGGCGCTCTGTGCCCCGCGCGGGCGCGAGGTGCGCATCCTGCGCGTGCCCGACCTGCGGGAACTGCCGCCCGCACAGGTCATCGAAGCAGCCAGCGCGCTTGACGCCCCCGCCGCCCCGCCCGCATAGACCCCGCTTGCCCGAGAACGGCCGAGGAACACCCATGCCCGCCATCACCCTGCCCGACGGATCCGTGCGCCGCTTCGACGCCGCCGTCACGGGCACGGAGATCGCGGCCGCGATCGGCCCGGGGCTCGCCAAGGCAGCGATCGCGATCGAGGTGGACGGGGCGCTCTGGGATCTCTCGCGCCCGATCGAGACGGACGCACGCGTGCGGCTGATCACGCGCAAGGACCCGGAGGCGCTCGAGCTGATCCGGCACGACTGCGCGCACGTGCTGGCGGAGGCGGTGCAGGAGCTCTTCCCTGGCACCCAGGTGACCATCGGCCCGCCGATCGAGAATGGCTTCTACTACGACTTCGCGCGTGACACGCCGTTCACCCCCGACGACTTCGCCGCGATCGAGACGAAGATGCGCGAGATCATCGCGCGCGGCGCGGCGTTCGAACGGATCGTCACCTCCCGCCACGAGGCGATCGACCTGTTCCGGTCAAAGGGCGAGAAGTACAAGGTGCAGCTGATCGAAGACCTGCCGCAGGGCGAGACCATCACGCTCTACCGCCAGGGCCGGTGGACCGATCTCTGCCGCGGCCCGCACATGCCGACCGTCGGGCACGTGGGCGACGCGTTCCGGCTGATGAAGGTCGCGGGCGCGTATTGGCGCGGCGATCACCGCAACGCGATGCTCAGCCGCATCTACGGCACCGCCTGGCGCGACCGCAAGGAGCTCGATGCGTATCTGCATCAGCTCGAGGAGGCCGAGCGGCGCGACCACCGGCGCATCGGCAAGGAGATGGGGCTGTTCCACCTCCAGGAGGAGGCGGTCGGCTCGGTGTTCTGGCACCCCAAGGGCTGGCGTCTCTATCGCACCGCCGAGACCTACATGCGCCGCCGTCTTGACGCCGCCGGCTATGTCGAGGTGAAGACCCCACAGCTCGTCGATCGCGCGCTGTGGGAGGCCTCGGGCCACTGGGAAAAGTTCCGAGAGAACATGTTCGTTGCCAACGTCGAGGACGAGGGTGAGAAGTCCCGTGTGCTCGCGCTGAAGCCGATGAACTGCCCCTGCCACGTGCAGATCTTCAACACCACAATCCGCTCGTACCGCGACCTGCCGCTGCGCATGGCCGAGTTCGGCTCCTGCCACCGTTACGAGCCTTCGGGCGCGCTGCACGGGATCATGCGCGTGCGCGCCTTCACCCAGGACGACGCGCACATCTTCTGCACCGAGGCGCAGATCGCCGACGAGACCGTGCGCTTCGTCGATCTGCTCTCGTCGATCTATCGCGACTTCGGCTTTGCCGAGTTCCGCGTGAGGTTCTCCGACCGACCGGCCAAGCGCGCCGGCACGGATGCCGTGTGGGATCAGGCCGAGAATGCGCTGAAGGAGGCCTGTGCCAAGGCGGGGGTCGCCTACACGCTGAACCCTGGCGAGGGCGCGTTCTACGGGCCGAAGCTCGAATTCGTGCTGCGCGATGCGATCGGGCGTGACTGGCAGTGCGGCACGCTTCAGGTCGATTTCGTGCTGCCCGAGCGGCTCGACGCGCTCTATGTCGCGGCTGACGGGTCGCGCCGGCGGCCGGTGATGCTGCACCGCGCGATCCTCGGCAGCTTCGAGCGCTTCCTCGGCATCCTGATCGAGCAGTACGCAGGGCGCTTCCCGATGTGGCTCGCGCCGGTGCAGGCGGTGGTTGCGACCATCACCTCGGATACCGACCCTTACGCACGCGAGGTGGCAGCGTCGCTCGCACGTGCGGGCCTCGCGGTCGAGGCAGACCTCTCGAACGCGAAGATCCAGGCCAAGATCCGCGAGCACTCGGTCGCGCACGTGCCGGTGATCGTGGTGGTCGGCCGCAAGGAGGCCGAGGCGCGCACCGTCGCGCTGAGGCGCCTCGGCGGCGAGGCGCAGCAGATCGTGCCGCTGGATTCGGCCGTGGCCGCCCTGGCGGCCGAGGCGACCCCGCCCGACCTGCGCGGCCCCGTCGCGGTTGAAGCCGCGGCCTGATTTCCCCATTCTCTACCGGTTCAACAACGGCAAGGAGGCTTGAGCCATCCCACCACGTCCGACCACCCTGGCGCCGCCGACCCGCGAGGGCCCGCGCGTCAACGAAGACATCCGTATTCCTCAGGTTCGCCTGATCGGCGCCGACGGGGAGATGATCGGCGTTCTGCCGACCCGCGATGCGCTTTGGCGCGCCCGGGAAGTGGGGCTGGATCTCGTGGAGATTTCCCCCAACGCCGACCCGCCGGTCTGCAAGATCCTCGACTTCGGCAAGTACAAATACGAGCAACAGAAGAAGAAAAACGAGGCCAAGAAGAAACAGAAGGTTGTTGAGATCAAGGAGATCAAGATCCGACCGAACATCGATGACCACGATTACGACGTGAAGATGCGTCAGGCCAAGAGCTTCATCGGCGAAGGCGACAAGGTGAAAGTCACGCTGCGGTTCCGCGGTCGCGAGCTCGCCCATGTCGATCTCGGCATGAGGGTGCTCGAGCGCGTGAAGGGCGAACTCGACGAGATCGCCAAGGTCGAGCAGATGCCGCGAATGGAGAACCGGCAGATGATCATGGTGCTGACACCACGCTGAAATCTTGAGGTTAACGGCCACCTTCCGCCGGCATGATCGCCAAGCCGGAAGCACCACGGAAGCACCCGGCGGCGCTTCGCACTGCATGAGACGCCCGGCCGCCCTATCCGGCACAGGATAGAGCGGTCGGGATCGCTCCCGACCACGCGACGCGACCACCCCTCCCCAGCGAATGACGCGCCCGAATCGAACGCCGCAGCGGCGGACGGCCGCGCGCGCCGGATGAAGCGATAAAGTCGTAAAGTGGACACCTCGAAAAACTGCTGGCGTCGGCTCGGGTTGGGGTGATTCGCTGACGTCCTCGGCGATGGGGGCGGCGATGGCGGGTCAGGCGGGTTTCTTCGATGCGGATGAGCGGCTTCGGGCGCTGTCAGCGGCCGGCGATCCGCTGGAGCGGTTGCGCGCGGTGGTGGAGTTCGAGGCGTTCCGCGCCGAGCTCGAAGCGGCTTTGCCGCGTGCGGACCGTAGCCGCGGCGGCCGGCCGCCCTATGACGCGGTGCTGATGTTCAGGATCCGTGTGCTTCAGACGCTGTACACGCTTTCGGACGAGCAGACCGAGTACCAGCTGCGCGACCGGCTGAGCTTCATGCGCTTCGCGGGCCTGGCGCTGCACGATCCGGTCCCCGACGCCAAGACGATCTGGCTGTATCGCGAGCATCTGACGCGGGTCGGCGCGCTGGCGCGGCTGTTCGCGCGGTTCGATGCGGTGCTGGCCGAGCGCGGCTATCTGGCGATGGGCGGGCAGATCGTCGACGCGACGGTCGTGGAAGCGCGCCGGCCGCGACTGACGCAGGAGGAGAAGCGCACCCTGCGCGAGGGCGGCACGCCAGAGGGGTGGTCCAAGGCGCGCACCCGCCAGATCGATCGCGACGGGCCCCCATCGCGGCTTGCCGCGATGGGAACCCGACGGCCGCTGGACCATCAAGCGCGGGCGCAAGCCGCCGCCACCAGAGGGGGCTGAGCGCCGCGGTGCTGAGATCGCGGTGCCGGTGTTCGGCTACAAGAACCACCTCGGCATTGATCGGGGGCACGGCTTCATCCGCCGCTTCACTGTCACCCATGCCGCACGCCACGACGGCAGCCAGCTTGGCGCCGTGCTGGACCCGCAGAATACCGGCAGCGGCGTCTGGGGCGACGTCGCCTACCGCAGCAAGGCCAACGTCGCGCTGCTGGAACGGCGCGGCCTCGCGCCGCAGTTCCAGCGCGCCAAGCCGCGCGGACGCACAATGCCGGCGCACGTCGCTCGCGGCAATGCCACCCGCGCGCGCGTGCGCAGCCTGGTCGAGCACGTCTTCGCCGCCCAGAAACGCCGCATGGGACTGGTCGTGCGCTCGATCGGCCTGGTCCGCGCCACCGCCCGGATCACGCTCGCCAACGTCGCCTACAACATGCGTCGGCTGGTCTGGATCGAGGGGAGAAGCGCGCCCGCCTGACCGCTCAGGCAGGTTGGAACGCCACAGCCAGCCACTCCGGCCCGAAACGAATCTACACGTCGACATCGCTCGGCACGATCGCGTAGATCGCCAGCCCACCAGCAGCGCCACAAGGCAGGGTTATTCGAGGCGTCCATGTGGAGAGCGGCGCGCCCGGCGAGTTGCTGTGCGCTGATACCTTCTTCGTCGGCCACCTCAAGGGCGTGGGCA
>NZ_JBHYDW010000108.1:0-15920 GCF_051860475.1 Elioraea sp.
CGGCATAGGCCGACAGCCCGGCGTCGATCGCGAGCTGGAAGTGGTAGTGCGGGTCGTAGCCGGCGGGATTGGGCGCGAAGCTGCGCGCCGGGCCGTGCTCGAAGCCCTGGTCCACCGGCAGGATCACCAGCTTGCCGGTGCCGCCGAGCTTCCCCTCCATCAGAATGCGCGCGAGGTTGGCCTTGGTGCCGGGGTTGTCGCTCTCGTAGTTCGAGAGAATGTCCTTGACGCGCCTGGTGATCCGCATGGCGGGGCCTCCGTCGCTGGGGTGCCGGGATGGCGGTTGCCTAGAGCAAAGTGCCGCTTCTGTCACCCCAGGGTCGAGCCAGGCGGCGAGGCGCCGGTGCGCGCCGGGACGTGCCAGGTCGAGCGCGGGCGGGGCCGCGCGCAGCATCCGCGCCCCGCACGCCTCCGCGAGCGCAGCAAGAGGCTCGGCCTGGGCGTCGGGGCCGGTGAAGACGATCGCGTGGCTGCCCGCGTGCAGCGCCTCGACCGCGATCCCGGCGAGGTCCCCGCAGTCGAGCACATCCTCGATCGGCACATCCGGCGCGGCCTCGTGTGCCGCCGCGATCAGCGCGCGCCACCAGCCGAACCCGGCATAGCCGGCCGCGCCCGGCGCAGAGAGCAGCGTGACGCCGGATCGGGCCTCGGCGGCCGCCGCAAGCGCCGTGCGCGCGTCGTCGAGCCCGTGCACGATCACCGCCCGCATCGGCGGCCTTGTTGACCCTGCGGAAGCGCCCTGTCTAGGGTCGCGCATCACTCGACACCAACCACGAGTCCACCATGCCCGACGCCAACGCCGCGCCCACCCTCACCGATGCCGCCGCCGCGCTGGAGGCTGCGGTGAGCCGGCTCGAGGACGTCGCCGAGGCGCTTGCGCACCGCGCCGAGGAGCAGGCCGCCAACCCACCTGGCGCGGAGGCGGCCGCCGCGATGGCCGAGGCGGCGCAACGGCTCGATGCGGTGATCGCGCGCCTCTCGGCCGTGCTCGATCAGGACTGACCGCATGGGCCAGGTCACGCTGAAGATCAACGGCTTCCCCTATGTGCTTGGCTGCCCGGACGGGCAGGAGGCGCATCTGGAGGCGCTCGGCGCCGAGCTCGACGCGCGGGTGAGCTCGATCCGCGCGCAGGTCGGCAATCTCGGCGAGGCGCGCTTGCTCGCGATGGCCGGCATCATGCTGGCCGATGAGCTCGCCGATGCGCGGGCCGGGCAGGCGCCGGTGCAGGCGGCGTCCGCCGAGGTCGACGCAGCCGAGCGGCTGGCCCGCCTTGCGCGCAGGCTCGACGGCGTTGCGTCCAGGCTGGCGCGGGCCTAGCTTCTGATCGCGGGGCTGCCCGGTGCGTCAGGCAACTCATCCCCGGGGCCATTGATCTTCCCATTGGGAGCTGTCCCTGTCGCGGTCGTGGCCGCGGTACACGGCGCCCACCTGCTAAGAGCAGGCCTTGGGAGGATGATACGCCAACGGCCAGGGTGGCTCCGCGCTTTCTCATGTCCCTCTCCGACACGCTGATCGACGCGAAGCGCCGCGCGCGCGAAGCCGGGCTCGCCGCGCGCGAGGCGGGCGATCCGCGCGCCGGGATGCTGCTCGCCGGCCACGTGCTGGAGCGGTTTGCGCCGCCGCCGGGCGTGGTGGTGGCGGGGTACTGGCCGTTCGGGCGCGAGATCGATCCCCGGCCGCTGATGCTGGCGCTGGCCGGGCGCGGCCACGCGCTGGTGCTGCCGGTGACGGGGCGGCGAGGGACACCGCTCGTGTTCCGGCGCTTCCGGTTCGGCGATCGGCTCGATGCTGGCCGGTTCGGTACGAGCCACCCGGGCGAGGACGCCGACGAGCTGCCGCCCGACTGGCTGTTGGTCCCGGTAGTGGCGTTCGACGAGACGGGCGTGCGGATCGGCCACGGTGCGGGGTACTACGACGTGACGCTGGCGGCGCTGCGCGCGCGGGGCCCCGTGACGGCGCTCGGCTGCGGCTATGCGGCCCAGCGCGCCGAACGGCTACCGGTTGCGGCGCACGACCAGCGCCTCGATGCGATCGCGACCGAACATGGAGTGCTGCGCGCGTGAAGATCCTGTTCCTCGGTGACATCGTCGGCCGCGCCGGCCGCGACGCGGTGATCGCCGCCCTGCCGTCGCTGCGCGTGCGGCTCGGCGCCGAGCTCGTCATCATCAACGCCGAGAACGCCGCGCACGGCTTCGGGCTCACCCCCGAGATCGCGCGTGCGCTGTTCGCCGCCGGCGCGGATGTGCTCACCCTCGGCAACCACGCCTGGGACCGGCGCGAGATCGTCCCCTATATCGAGGGCGAGCCGAGACTGCTCCGCCCGTTCAACTACCCGCCCGGCACGCCCGGCCGTGGCGCGGGCGTATTCGCGGTGGGCAGCCGCAAGGTGCTGGTGGTGAACGCGATGGGGCGGCTGTTCATGGACGCGCTCGACTGCCCGTTCCGCGGCATCGACGCGCTGCTCGCCGCGCACGCGATCGGCCGCACGGTGGATGCTGCGGTGATCGATTTCCATGCCGAGGCGTCGAGCGAGAAGCAGTCCTTCGGTCACCACGTGGACGGACGCGTCTCGTTGGTGGTCGGCACGCACACCCATGTGCCGACGGCGGATGCGCAGATCCTGCCGCGCGGCACCGCCTACCAGACGGATGTCGGGATGTGCGGCGACTACGACAGCGTCATCGGCATGCAGAAGGAGGGCGCGGCATTGCGCTTCGTCAAGAAGCTGCCGGGTGAGCGGCTCGCACCGGCCGAGGGCGAGGCGACGCTGTGCGGCGTGCTCGTCGAGACCGACGACGCGACCGGGCTCGCACGCCGGATCGCACCGGTGCGGCAGGGCGGACGGCTCGCGCCGACACTGCCCGACTGACGCTTCAACGCGCGAGCACGAGCACGCCGTTCGCCGGCAGGCGCATGCGCGCGGCGAAGGGATAGGCGAAGCCCGGGGCGGGATCGGCGTGCACCGCCCCGAAATTGCCGACGGGAGCGATGTTCGGGAACGGGTCATAGACGTCGCTGTTGAACACCTCGCGCCACTCCCCGGGCCAGGGCAGGGTGACGGGGTAGTGCTCCAGCGCCTGCTCGTTCAGGCTGGGCACGACCACGACGTCGCGACCTTCGCCCTCGACCCAGCGGTGCAGCACCAGCACGCGGTCGCGCTCATGCACCTGCGGCACCCGCACGCCCTTGGCCGCGAGCGCGGGGTGGTGCCGGCGCAACGCCACGAGATCCTGCACGAAGCGCAGGAAGTCGTGCCTGGCGCGCACGTGCTCGACCTCGCCCCAGCCGATCAGGAACTGCGACCAGAAGCGGATGTCGTCGTGCCAGGGGCGGGCCTCCAGGATCTCCTGGCCCATGAACAGCATGGGGATGCCGGGGGCGCACAGCAGCAGGGCGGTGGCGACGCGCGCGCGGCTGCGACCGTACCAGGAGTGCGGATGCGACGGGTCCGCCACCGCCGGCACGCGCGGCGCGCGCGGGGCATGCGCGTCGTAGTCCCAGCGCACCACGTCGTGGTTCTCGAGGCACTGCACGACGGTCCAGGCGGCCGGGAAGCCGGGCGGCGGCGGCAGCGCCTCGGCGACACGGTCGAGATGCACATGCGCGTCGGCCCCACGCGATGCCTCGGCCAGCATGCCGCGGAGCGCGTCGCGCAGGCCATCGCCGAGCGCGGCGTCGAAGCCGAGCCCGTCGGGGAGGGGCGTGACAGGAAACGCGCGGTCCCATTTCCAGTACTCGGCGATCTGGATCGCCTCGGGCTTCACATGGCGCACGGTCGCGGCGAGGTCGCGGCAGAAGCGGTCGCCGCCGTGCTCGTGGATCACCGTTACCTCGTAGTAACGAATGCCGTCGGCGCGGTACTCGCCGAGGAAGAACAGCGCGTTGTCGATCAGGAACTGGCGCACCGGGTCCTGCCAGTAGGCGAACACCTTGCCGCCTGCCCAGCCCTTGTCGGTGAAGTAGAGGGAGCGGTTGTCGTCGCCCCAGGGCTGGCGGTCGTAGTAGTACAGGCTGCGGTCGCCGAAGCCGCCGCCGGCATGGTTGAAGACGAGATCCAGGATCACCGCCATCCCGTTCAGGTGGCAGAGATCGATCAGGCATTTGAGCTGGTTCGGCCCGGAGACGAGATCGGCGAGCGCGAGCGGGGCATGCCCATGCTCGGTGAGCAGCCCGTTCACCACGGCGAGGTGCTGCGCGAGCTCGGCCTGATCCTCGACCTGATAGACCATCTCGGGTGAGAAATAGTCGAGGCCCGCGTAGCCGAGGCCGAAATCGTCGTCGTATTCCTGGATCGGCAGGAGCTGGATCGCGGTCACGCCGAGCGCGCGCAGATACGGGATGCGCGCGACCACGTCGAGGAACTTGCCGTAATGCGGCGCCTCGGGGTTCGCGCCCCAGAACACGCCGACATGGAGCTGGTAGAGGATCAGCTCGTGGAACGCTGGTGGGCGCCATTGTGCGTCGTGCCACGGATAGTCGTGCGCGGGGCGAATGAGGCACGGGCAGTCGGGAAAGGGCGGATGGGTGCCGAGCTCGCGCGCATAGGGGTCGCGCTTGAAGCCCTCGCTGCCGCCCTCGGGTCCCTGGATCCAGAACAGATAGGGGTCGCCTTCGCCCATGCCGGGCATGAAGCCGGCCCAGGTGCCGTCGCCGAGCGGCGTGAGCAGGGTCTTCGTGCAGGGCGTCCAGCGCGACCAGTCCTCGGTCGCGCGATGGTCGGTGGCGAGGTGGACGGCGCGCGCGTTCGGCGCCCAGGTGCGAAAGGTCGCACCGCCGGGAACGAGCGTCGCACCCATCGGTGTGTGCCGCCCGACGGTGGGATCCGACATGCGCATCGTCACCTCCTCGATGTCACAGAACTGCAGTCAGCGGCACGGCCAGGGTAGCGCGCCACCGGCGCCGCGTGTGATCGCGTTCTGCGGCGCTACCGATCCGGCAGCAGCCGCGGTACCAGGCGCAGGAACGCGAGCATGCCGAACAGCTCCACCAGCGACTGCACCACGATCACGATCGACGCGGCCTGCCACGAAGGCGGCAGCGCGAGTGCCAGCGGCAGCACGACGAAGGAGTTGCGCGTGCCGAGGCTGAAGGTGAGCGTGCGTCCGGCCCGGGGCGGCAGACCGACGATACGGGCCAACGCGACGCCGAGCACGAGCGTGCCCGCGAGGAACAGCACGAAGGCCGTCGAGACATCGGCCAGCAGCGGCAGCGCGCGCGCGACCGCGCCCACCTGCGAGGCGGCGATCAGGAACACCACCGCGGCCAGCAGCGGCACGGGCGCCCAGGCGAGACGCTCGATCAGCGCGCGGCCGTGGCCTTCGGCGCGGCGCTCAGTCACCCAGGCGAGCGCCAGCGGCAGCACGATCAGCGCGCCGAAGGCGGTCGCGACATGGGCAAGCGGGACCTCGGCCGTGACGTCGCCGCCGACCAGCAGCCAGACATAGCCCGGCAGCAGTGCGAGTTGCGCGAGAAGGATCAGCGGCGTGACCGCGATCGCGCGCGCGGTGTCGCCGCGCGCCAGATGCGTGAAGGTGATGAACCAGTCGGTGCAGGGCACCACCAGCACGAGGACGACGCCGAGCCGCACGGCCGGATCGTCGGGCACGAGCGGCAGCAGCGCGGCAACCAGCAGCGGCACGGCGAGGACGTTGCCGCCCAGCACGGTGGCGACGAAACGCCCGTCGCGCAGCGCGGCCCCGAGGTGGACGAGCGGCACCTGGGTGAAGGTGGCGTAGAGCAGGGCGCCGAGCACCGGCCACAGCACCGCCTCGAACACCGGCGCAAGCTCGGGCGCGGCCATGCCGAGCGCGAGCCCCAGCCCGATCGCCGCGAGGTACACCCAGACCTGGTGCCGCTCCAGGGTCGTCCGCTCGATCACGCCGTCTCCCGTCCCTGTTTCCGGCCCGTTCGCGCCCTGCTACACACGCCCGCCCTAGCAAACCAGGACACGACTCGAAGGACCACGAGGCGGCGATGGCCGGCCATTCGCAGTTCAAGAACATCATGCACCGCAAGGGCGCGCAGGATGCCAAACGCGCGCGTGCCTTCGCCAAGATCATCCGCGAGATCACCGTCTCGGCGCGCCAGGGCTCGCCCGACCCGAACGCCAACCCTCGGCTCCGCGCCGCCGTGATCGCCGCGCGCCAGGCCAACATGCCGAAGGATACGGTCGAGCGCGCGATCCGTAAGGCGACCGGCGAGGGCGGGGCCGATGACTATGTGGCGCGGCGCTACGAGGGCTACGGCCCCGGCGGGGTGGCAGTCATCGTCGAGGCGCTGACGGACAATCTCAACCGCACGGCCTCGGATGTGCGCTCGCTGTTCTCGAAGCATGGCGGGGCCTTGGGCGAGAGCAACGCGGTGTCGTTCATGTTCGACCGGCTGGGCGTGATCCGCTACCCGGCCTCGGCCGCGGGCGGTGACGCCATGCTGGAGGCGGCGATCGAGGCGGGGGCGGAGAACGTCGAGAGCGGCGAGGGAGGGCACGAGGTCACGTGTGCGCCTGAGGATCTGTTCGCGGTGCGCGATGCGCTTGCGGCGCGGTTCGGCGATCCGGAGGAGGCGAAGCTCGACTGGCGGCCGAAGACGACGGCGCCGGTGGACGAGGAGCAGGCGGCATCGGTGCTGAAGCTGATCGATGCGCTCGAGGATCTCGACGACGTGCAGGCGGTGTTCGCCAATTTCGAGGTCTCCGACGACGTGATGGCGAAGCTGAGTGCCTGACGGATTTCCACGCCGCCTGCGCGTGCTCGGGCTCGATCCGGGGCTCGGCGTGACGGGCTGGGGCGTGATCGAGGCGGAGGCGAACCGGCTGCGTCACGTCGCCGACGGGGTGGTGGAGACGGATGCGGCGCTGCCCTTGCCGGCGCGGCTCGCGGCGCTGCATGGGGCGCTCGCGGAGATCATCGCCGCGTGGCGCCCCGACGAGGCGGCGGTCGAGGAGACCTTCGTCAACCGCAATCCGCTGAGCACCTTGAAGCTCGGCCAGGCGCGCGGGGTGGTGCTGCTGGCGCCGGCACTCGCGGGCATTCCGGTAGCGGAATATCAGGCGACGGCGGTCAAGCGCGCGGTGGTCGGCCGGGGCCATGCGCAGAAGCAGCAGGTGCAGGCGATGGTGCGGATGCTGCTGCCGGGCGCCGCGCCGCGCCGCGCCGACGCGGCCGACGCGCTCGCGGTCGCGATCTGCCACGCGCACCATCGGGCGACGGCGGCGCGGCTGGAGGGCTAAGTCCCGCGCAATTCCGTCACCCCGCCGCCGGCACCCCTGCCTCCGCGAGCGCCGCGAGCTGGCGCGCATCCACCGTCGCGGTGTCGAAATCGGCGATCAGGTCGTTGAACAGCCGGTGCCAGTTCAGCTCGGCCTTCAGCCGCAGGAATACACTGCCGAGTCCGATCGCGGCGCGGTCCATCAGCACGAATTCGCGCGGCGGCTTCACCCCGCCGATGCGCTTCAACCCTGCGTGCACCTGCATCGCCACGCGCCGGCCGAACTGCGGATCGTCGGATTCCTGGATGCGGCGCGCGCGATCCTCCATCAGTGGCTCGTAGAGGAACTCGGCCCAGAGGTTCAGCACCGCCATCTTCTCGTGGGTCAGGTCCTTGAACCCCCACACCGTGTAGGCGTGGTGCGCCTTGTCGATGTCCTTGTCGCGCATCGCCTCATAGAGGTCGATCACGCCGCGGATGAAGCGGGCCGGAAAGACGCGGATGCAGCCGAAGTCAAGCAGGTTCAGTCCGTCATCGGCGCACGCCTGGTAGTTGCCCATATGCGGGTCGCCGTGGATCACGCCGTAACGGTAGAGCGGCACGTACCACGCCTTGAACAGGTTGAGCGCGAGGCGGTTCAGGTCCTCCTGCGGCGGGTCCTCCTTGATCCGATCCATCAGCGGCCGGCCGTCGAGCCAGGTCATGGTCAGCAGCCGCGGCGTGCAGTAGTCCTCGATCGGCACTGGCACGTGCACATCCAGTTCGTCCGCGAGCATCAGCGTATAGAGCCGCATCTGCGCGGCCTCGCGCGCGTAGTCGAGCTCCTCGCGCAGCCGCTCGGACAGCTCCTCGTAGATCTCCTCCTGCTGGATCGCGTTGTCCATGCGGCGATAGACCGCGATCGCAAGCTTGAGCTGGCGCAGGTCGGCCGCCACCACGCTCGCCATGTCGGGGTATTGCAGCTTGCACGCGACCGCCGTGCCGTCGTGCAGCGTCGCCCGGTGCACCTGGCCGAGCGAGGCCGCCGCCGCGGCCTCGCGGCCGAAGCTCGCGAACTTCGCCTGCCAGTCGGCGCCGAGCTCGGCCTGCATGCGGCGGTTCACGAACGGCCAGCCCATCGCCGGCGCATTCGCCTGCAACTGCGACAGTTCGGCTGCGTATTCGTCCGGCAGCGCATCGGGGATGGTGGAGAGGAACTGCGCCACCTTCATCAGCGGGCCCTTCAGCCCGCCGAGCACCGCCTTCAGCTCCTCGGCATGTTCGCCGCGACTGCCCTTGAAGCCGAAGAGCCGCTCGCCGGCGACGCGCGCGGCGATGCCCGTGACCGCGCCCGAGGTGCGTGCCATCCGGCGCAGCTGACCGAACAGCGAGGGCCCCTCGTCCCGTGCCACCGGGGCCTCGCCCGCCATCAGGCCATCGCCTGTTCGAGCTCGTCGATGAAGCCGCCGATCACATCGAGCCCCTTGGCCCAGAACGCGGGATCGGAGGCGTCGAGCCCGAAGGGAGCGAGCAGCTCCTTGTGCCGCTTGGTGCCGCCCGCGCGCAGCATGTCGAGATACTTGGTCTCGAAGCCCGGGTGGCCGTCGCGGAACACGCCGTAGAGCGCGTTGACCAGACAGTCGCCGAACGCGTAGGCGTAGACGTAGAACGGCGAGTGGATGAAGTGCGGGATGTAGGCCCAGTAGAAGCGGTAGTCCTCGGCGAAGCGGAAGGCGGGGCCGAGGCTCTCGGCCTGCACGCCCATCCAGATCTCGCCGATGCGCTCGGGGGTCAGTTCGCCCGTGCGCCGCTCGTGATGGATGCGCTGCTCGAAGCGGTAGAACGCGATCTGGCGCACAACGGTGTTCAGCATGTCCTCGACCTTGCCGGCGAGCAGCACGCGGCGGCGCTTCGCATCCGTCTCGCCGTCCAGCAGCGCCCGGAAGGTGAGCATCTCGCCGAACACCGAGGCGGTCTCGGCGAGCGTCAGCGGGGTGCCTGACATCAGATAGCCGTTCGGGGCCGCCAGCACCTGATGCACGCCATGGCCCAGTTCGTGCGCGAGCGTCATGACGTCGCGCGCGCGGCTGTGGTAGTTCAGGAGCAGATAGGGATGCGCGGACGGCACGGTCGGGTGCGCGAAGGCGCCCGACGCCTTGCCCGGCTTCAGCCGCGCATCGATCCAGGGCCGGGTGAAGAAGCGGTCGCCCACATCGGCGAGGTCGTGCGAGAACGCGCGATAGGCGGTGCGCACGCGCGCGCACGCCTCGGCCCAGGGGATCTCGCGGTCGTCATCCTCCGGCAGCGGCGCGTTGCGGTCCCAGTACTCCAGCCGGTCGAGCCCGAGCCAGCGCGCCTTCAGCGCGTAGTAGCGGTGCGAGAGCCGCGGGAAGGACGCGGCGACGGCGGAGACGAGCGCCTCGACCACCTCGTCCTCCACCATGTTGGCGCGGTTGCGGTAGCTCTCCGGCTTCGGGAACTTGCGCCAGGTGTCGATGATCTCCTTGTCCTTGGCGAGCGTGTTGGTAACGAGCGCGAACAGCCGTGCGTTCCTGCCGAGGCTCTCGCCGATCGCATGCGCGGCCGCCTCGCGCCGGGCGCGGTCGGAGTCCGAGAGGCGGTTGAGCGCGGCCGAGAGCGTCAGCGCCTCGCCGTCCACCGGGATCCGCAGATCGGCCAGCGTCTCGTCGAACAGCCGGTTCCAGGCGGCGCGGCCCGTCACCTCCTTCTCGTGCAGCAGCTTCTCGATCTCGTCGGAGAGCTGGTGCGGGCGGAACACGCGCAGGTCGCGCAGCCAGGGCCGCCACTCCTCGAGCGCGGTGCCGGCGATCTTCGCCTCCAGTGCGGCGTCCTCGATCCGGTTCAGCTCGAGCGAGAAGAAGATCAGGTGGCTCGAGATCGTCGTGACCCGCTCGTTGCAGCCCTGGTAGAACTTGCCGATTTCGGGGTCGGTCGCGTCCTCGGCGAAGACGAGCTGGGCGTAGGACATCACTCGGCCGAGGGCCTCCTCGATGCGCTCGAAGGCGGCGATCGCGGCTGCGAGCTCGCTGCCCGAGAGTGCGGCGAGCCGGCCCTGGTATCGTTCGGCGAAACCCTTTGCCTCGGCCTCGGCACGGTCGAGATCGGCCTTGATCTCCGGGCTGTCGCGCCCGGGATAGAGGTCGGTGAGGTCCCAGGCAGGCAGGTCAGAGGCGGTGTCGCCGCCGGGCACGGGGGCTTCGGGTGCGGCTATCCTGGGGGGTCGGGCCGTCACGGGCTTGTCCTGGCTGGGTGTCGGGGCCACACGGATATGGCACGTCGGGCATGGGCCGCAACCGGCCTGGGCTGAGGGAGGGGTCACGGTGGCGCGCGAGTACCCGGATTGGCCGAACTGTGCGGTGCTGATGTTCGACTGTGCGCGGCGCTACGGCGACCGCCCGGCGCTGTGGGCGAAGCGCGAAGGCGCGTGGCGGGCGACCCCCTGGCGCGAGGTCGGGCGGCAGGCGGCCGCGCTTGCCCGGAGCTTGCGCGCGCGCGGCGTGGCACCGGGCGACCGGGTGGTGATCGTGTCGGAGAACCGGCCCGAGTTCCCGACCGCCGACACCGCGATCATGGCGCTGCGGGCGATCTCGGTGCCGACCTACACGACCAACACGCCCTCCGATCACGCCCATATCCTGCGCGACTCCGGCGCGCGCGTGGCGATCGTCTCGACCCGCGCGCTCGCCCGGCGGGTGCTGGAGGGCGCGGCCGAGGCGGGCGGGCTCGACCTGCTGGTCGCGATCGACAATCCGGGCGAGACCGACATCCCCGTGCTGCGCTGGCAGGAGGCGGTCGCCGATCCCGCCCCGCCCGACGACATCGAGGCCGAGGCGGCGCTGATCCCGCGCGAGCAGACCGCCTGCCTGATCTACACCTCCGGCACCGGCGGCGTGCCCAAGGGGGTGATGCTGCCGCACCGGGCGATCCTGTCGAACTGCCGCGGCGCCTTCGCGCTGCTCCGCCCGCTGGACCTTCAGGACGAGACCTATCTCTCCTTCCTGCCGCTCTCGCACTCCTACGAGCACACCTGCGGGCAGTTCTTCCTGCTCTCGATCGGCAGCCAGATCCACTACTCCGCCGGCGCCGACCGGATCGCGGCCGAGATGCTGGAGGTCCGCCCGACCGTGATGACGGCCGTGCCGCGGCTGTTCGAGGTGATCCGCAGCCGCATCCTCGCCCAGGTCGAGCGCGAGGGCGGCTGGAAGCAGCGGCTGTTCGACCTCGCTCTGAATCAGGGCCTGAGACGCGTGAAGGGCGAGTCCCTGGGCCTTCTCGGCCTGATCGATCCGCTGCTCGACCGGCTCGTGCGCGCCAAGGTGCGCGCCCGCTTCGGCGGCCGGCTCAAGGGCATCATGTCGGGCGGCGCGCGCCTTGATCCCGAGATCGGGCGGTTCTTCCTCGCCCTCGGCATCCCGGTGATGCAGGGCTACGGCCAGACCGAGGCCGGCCCCGTGGTCGCCGCCAATCCGCCCGACCGCATCCGCATCGACACGGTCGGGCTGCCGCTGCCCGACGTGGAGGTACGGATCGCCGAGGACGGCGAGATCCTGGTGCGCGGCGATCTCGTGATGCAGGGCTACTGGGGCAACGCGGAAGCCACGCGGGCCGCCATCACCGAGGACGGCTGGCTGCACACCGGCGACGTGGGCGCCCTCGACGCCGACGGCTACCTCCGCATCACCGATCGCAAGAAGGACTTCATCAAGACCAATGGCGGCGACATGGTCAGCCCCGCCCGGGTTGAGGGGATGCTGATGCAGGACCCCGGCATCGCCCAGGCGGTGGTGGCGGGCGACGGAAGGCCGCACCTGGTCGCGCTGATCGTCCCGGCCGAGGGGGCGGACGAGGTCGCGGTCACGCTGGCGGTGGAGGCGGCGAACAAGCGGCTCGCGGTGGCCGAGCGGGTGCGCAAGTGGCGCCTGGTCGAGCCCTTCACGATCGAGAACGGCATGATGACGCCGACCCAGAAGATCCGCCGCCCGGCGGTGCTCGGGCAGCATCGCGAGGCGATCGCGGGGCTATACCGCTAACCCGCTGATCCTGCGGACTTTATCCACTTTACGCCTTTATCGCTTTATCGGGCCTGCGAGAAGGGGCGCGGCCCGCCGGAGGAGGCTGGACTCCGCCACTCTGCCCGGCCGATGCGCCAGGATGTGGCGTGGCCACCCAGCTCTCACGCGGTCGTGTCGCCGCACCCTCACCCTGTCCCTCTCCCGCACGCGGGAGAGGGGACGCAGCGTCAACACCGGGTCCCCTCTCCCCCTGGGAGAGGGACAGGGTGAGGGACGCCGCCGCCGCCGCCGCGCGCAGCGCCGCCGCGACGCGGGCGGAACGGGCCAGCGCGTCCTCCACCATCGCGTCGCTCGCGGTGAGCGAGAGCCGCACGTGGCCGGGAACGCCGCAGATCGCGCCGGGCATGACGAACACGTCCGAAGCCGCGAGCCGGTCGCGCCGGCTCTCGATCGCCGCCGTGTCGATCACCGGCCGCTCCGGATCGCCGACCGCGGACTGCATCAGCGCGCTCGGGTGCTGCCGGGTTCACCGCGAAGGAACCGAGCCGCCGGCCGGGCGTGAGCAGCCGCTTGCCGTCGCTGTCGCAGGTCGCGCTGCGGCGGATGTGGCGGAGCGGCGGGGCGAAGCGGCCGTCGGAGAAGACGATCTCGCGATACGCCTCGTCCGACAGCACCCGGATCGGCTGCCGCTCGACATTGATGCGTTCGAGCCGCGCGCCGAGCCCGGCGAGCGCATCTTCGCTCGCGATCGTGCCCGAGGGGTTGTGCGGCGTGTTGACGACAATCAGCCGCGTGCGCGGCGTGACCGCGGCGAGGATCGCCTCGATGTCGAGGCCGAAGCCCGGGCGCATCGGCACGGCGACCGGGACGAGCCCGTGCAGGTGCGTCATCGGCGCGTAGCAGAACCAGGACGGGCGCGAATGGATGATCTCCTCGCCCGGGTTGGCGAAGAGCTTCAGCATCAGCTCGATCGCGCCGAAACCTCCGTTGGTCAGCGCGATGTCCTCGGGCGCGAAGGGCGCGCCATGGTCTCGGCGAGCGCGTGGGCGACCACCTGGCGCGCCGCCGGTTCGTTGGCCTCGTAGGCGAACCAGTCGGCATTGCGCGGCTCGACCTGCGCCTTCAGCGCAGCGACGAAGCCAGGAAGCGGCATCTCCTGGGGGTGCCGAAGGCGAAGTCGACGACGCCGGGCTGGCCGATGCGCCCGCGCCAGGGCGAGAAGGTGAAGACGTGGGCGACGGGGGGCGAAGCGCGCAGGGCGGCGGCGCCGGCGACCAGGGCGGACGTGTCGCGCAGGGGCTCCTCCGGCGCGCGGGTGGAACGCGGAGGATGGCGCGGGCGTGTTGCAGGTGTGCTTCTGGGGTGGCGCCGTCCCGCGCGGTCGGGGTTTCTGGTGGCGCCGGCAATGTGGACGATGGGGAAGATCACCCCGGTGCGGAGGACCCCCGGTATCGAAGGCGGCTGTTGCCCTCGCATCCGGGCCAGCCTAGCGTGATCGAACGATCGCCTGGGGGCCGGGCGGAGGGAAGCGGCGGTGTCGTCGGCATGCGTTGCGCCCCCTGCTGGCGTGAGCCGGCTCTCCGGCGGCAAGAAGGTCAAGGCTGGAAACGCGAAGCATCTCGATGAACGCCATTCTGGAACTTCCGCCGGTCCGCGACCTCCACGTTGGCTTCACCGACTTCGCCTCCGAGGCGGATGCCGCACGGCGGCACGACGGCGTGGTGGAGCTCGACCACGCCCTCCAGGCGGGACTCAAGCTCCTTGAGGCGCAAACCGCAGAGTCGATCCGCACCGTCGAGGCTGACGTCGAGTCCTGCATCGCGCTCAACGAGCTTGCGCGCGAGGAGGAGATTCCGACCTCGTATGCGAGGGCTGTTGCCGACCTCGCGCGCGTGCATGAACACGAGACCTCGACAAGGGCCGCAGCCGAGCGGCTGCTCCGGGACATAGCGGCGGCCGTCCGTCGTGATGGCAACGAAGCGGCGGCTCGTGTCATTGAACGGGCGACCCGCCGATTCATGACAATAACAAATCGTTATCTCGGCCGGCTCCAGAAGCTCCATGACCAGTTGAGAACACGCGCTGACCGGCAGACCGTGCACTCCATCGCCACGTCACGATGGTACCGCGCCTCGATGGCCTACTCGGATGCCCTGGCCCGGGTTTTCGGAGGTGCGGTCTCGCCCGCGCTCGGCATCGAACTCATCGACGAGGTGCCGGTTGGTGTCGTGACGGCCTATCTGCCGGGCGAGGTGATCAAGGATACGGAGGCGCTCGTCGAGCGCGAGATGCAGGTCCATGCGCTGGTTGAACGGATCGACCCAGCGCTCGTCGGGCGGGTTGCCTTGGAGTTCCGGCCGCTGCCGCATGGAACCTGACGGCTTCTGGCGGCTTGCCAATCGTTTGGTCGCCGAGCGACGAAACGACGGCGACGACGCGCGGTACCGCGCCGTCATCCACGCCGCCTACTACTCGGTGTATCACGAGGTCATGCGGCGGCTTGGCATCCATCTGCAACCGTTGGCGGTGCGGCGGCACGCGGAGGTGAAGAAGCGCCTCTTCGACTACCGCGGTTCGGATGCCGTCCTGAATACGGCAAAGAGGGCAATCAACACGCTGCTTCGGGACCGTGAGCGTGCCGACTATCGGCTGACGGACGAGATCACGGCCGACCAGGCACGCCATGCCGTCCAGCTTGCCAAGAAGGTGATGATCGCCGCGGGACGGGTGCAGGGCTGACGTTTCGGTATCGATGCATCTGCCGCTCTCAACCGGCTGATCACTCGCCGTCCCGCGTCTCGATCGCTTTGCGTGCGCCTTCCGGCAGGCTCGCAAACATGTCGCTGACGTGCTTCGGCTGGCTGATCATGATCTCGGCGATCAGATTGACCAGACCAAAGAGCCTCTCCGCAGTGGCCCGGTCGTCGCGAAGGTCGATCTTTCCAGGGTGAACGGCGTTGTTGCCGATGACGCGCACCACGTCGAGCGCCTGTCGCACCCGCACGTCGAGCCCCTTCTTCACCAGCGCCGCTATGTCTTCATTGATGTTCGCGCCGGCCTCACCGAGGTGTTTGCATAGTTTCTGCACAGACAGTCGAAGCAACGCAGCAGCGCCTCGGGGAGACAAATCCAGGATTGAACTCGCTTCGTCGTAGTCGCGCCGGATGTCGTCGGGCAGGTCGGGGTTCGGAAGTGGGGCTTTCCCCAATTGTGGCCACAATAAGCGACCATGCATCCATACAGCAAATTCACTGAAATTAAAGCATTCTGAAAAAGAGACATTATTGATACTGAAGACCTCTCCACGCGGAGTGGTATTATCTAGAAAAGGATGACCTACGGCCATCTTTTTTACCCATTCTTGGTGGTGTCTTTTCGAATTTTCATTCTGCAATCCTATATTTAGCCAATGCTCAATGTCATTCTCTGCTATAACAATTGGAACTTGATCTGATCTGAGGCGATTTATGGCACCGGAATACCAATATTGTTTCGCAAGGGCGCCACAATGTGGGCAGCTGAACGCGCGCTTGTCGATTGCAGGGGGGACATATTTCGTCCGAATATCGGTCACGGTTGGTCCCTCCGCAACTTTCAAGGTCCCATCATCCAGTCTACCAATACTGGCGCGCCCTGAGGGATTCGAACCCCCGACCCGCAGCTTAGAAGGCTGCCGCTCTATCCAACTGAGCTAAGGGCGC
>NZ_JBHYDW010000109.1:0-15639 GCF_051860475.1 Elioraea sp.
GGCCCTCGCCGCGACCGCCCCGGCCGAGGCCGCGCCGGACCTGCCCGCGCCGGACCTGCCCGCGCCGCCGCCCGTGGACACGGCCCTGCCGGTCCCGCCCCCGCTGCCACCGGCGCCGCCGCGCCCCGCCGCCCCGACTGCCACCCCCGGCGCCGAGCTCGCCCGGGCCGCGCCGGTCTCGGGCCTGCTCTCCACCGCGGTTCCTGCGTCCGTCGGCCGCAAGGTCGATCCGGTCGTGCCGCGCGAGGCACGGCTGAACCGCTGGCAGGGCACGGTCGTGCTCGCGGTCACGGTCTCGACCGAGGGCGTGCCGGCGCTGGTGGAAATCCTGCACTCCTCCGGCTACGCCCTTCTTGACCGCGCGGCGATCGAGGCAATGTGGCAGTGGCGTTTCGATCCCGCGCGGCGCGGCGGCGTGCCGGTCGAGGAGCGCATCGCCATTCCCATCACCTTCCGCATCGTCGACTGAGAGGCCCCATGGTCCGGCTGGATCGCATCACCACCCGCGGCGGCGATCGCGGCGAGACCTCGCTCGGCGACGGCACGCGGGTGCGCAAGGACGCGCTCCGGATCGATGCGATAGGCCGGATCGATGAGACGAACGCCGGGATCGGGCTGCTGCGGCGCGTCACCGGCACGGGCGAGCCGGGCTCCGACCTTGCCCGGGCAGATGCGATGCTGGACCGCATCCAGCACGATCTGTTCGATCTCGGCGCCGATCTCTGCACCCCGATCGCCGAGGGCGAGACGCCGGAGAGCCGGCTGCGGATCGTGCCGGCGCAGCTTCAACGGCTGGAGGACGAGGTCGCGGCGATGAACGCGGATCTTCCTGCGCTGACATCCTTCGTGCTGCCGGGCGGCAGCGCGGCCTCGGCCTGGGCGCATCACGCGCGTACGCTGGCCCGCGCCGCCGAGCGCGCGGTGGTCGCACTCGCCGCGGTCGAACCCGCCAACCCCGAAGCGGTGCGCTACCTGAACCGCCTTTCGGACCACCTGTTCGTGCTCGGTCGCTGGCTGAACGGCCGCGGCGCCTCCGAGGTGCTCTGGCGGCCCGGCGCGAACCGATAGCGGACTGACTGCACCGCTCGCTTTCCGCGGCCGATGGCGGCGAGGGCGCGATTGGGGGTCGGCGGTCCAGGTAAGGGGCTCGGGGTGCCTGTTGTGTTCGGCGACGTAGCGGTTGATCGCGGCCTGGAGGTCGACCAGCGAGCCGAAGACCCCGCGCTTGAGCCGACACCGGGTGAGCGCCAAGAAGAAGCCCTTCACGGCGTTGCGCCACGAGGCGCTGGCGGGCCGCGACGTGGAAGGTCCGGCGGGGATGGCGGACGAGCCAGGCGCGCACCTCGGGGTGCTTGTGGGTGCCTTCGTTGTGCCGCTGCACGTCGCTTTCGGTTCCGACCACGGCGTGAACCATTCTCCCGGCCGGCACCGCGGCCTCAACCTGGTTGAGGAAGCGGATGAACTCCTGATGCCGGCGGCGCTGCATGTTGCGGCCGACCGCCGTGCCGTCCCGGGAGTCCCCGTATCGCGGTGGCCCGCAAACTCATCACCATCCTCAACGCCATCCTCAGGGATCGACGCCCGTGGCAAACCGCTTGACCATCAAGACAGTCGCTTTCCCCCAAACCCCCTATCCCTTCAACACGCGCCTCACCCGGCCCCCGCCGCCACACCCGTGCCGCGCGCGATGTCGAGGAACACCTGCTCCAGATCCGCCCGACCGTAGCGCGCGATCAACGCCCCCGGCGCGCCGCGATCCACCACCCGGCCTCGCTTCAGCATCAGCACCTCGTCGCAGAGCCGCTCCACCTCCGCCATGTTGTGGCTCGCCAGCACCAGCGCCGCACCCGTCTCCGCCCGATACGCTTCCAGCCAAGCGCGCATCCGGTCTGCCGTGTCCGGGTCGAGGCTCGCCGTCGGCTCGTCCAGCAACAGCACCTCCGGCGCGTTGATCAGCGCCTTCGCCAACGCCGCGCGCGTCTTCTGCCCGGCCGAAAGCTCGCCCGCCGGCCGGTCCAGCAACGTCATGAGATCGAGCTCCTCCGCCAGCCGCGCAATCCGCGCCTCCAAGCCAGCGACCCCGTAGAAATGCCCATAGACCCGCAGGCTCTCGCGCACGCTCAGCCGATGCGGCAGCGACACATAGGGCGAGGAGAAGTTCATCCGCGCCAGCGCCGCGAACCGGTCGCGCGCCATGTCGTGGCCCAGCACCGTGATCCGGCCGGCATCGGGGATCAACAGCCCGAGCAGCATCGCGATCGTCGTCGTCTTGCCCGCGCCGTTGCCGCCGAGCAGCCCGACCGTCCGCCCGGCCGCGAGCGAGAACGACACGTCGTCCACCGCCAGCACCTCGCCGTAGCGCTTGGCGAGCCCCTCGGCCAAAAGCACGGTCCGCATCCGCCACCTCTGGCCCGGCAGACGCCACTCCGCAAGTGACGGGCCGATGAAGCACGGCTACGCTGCACCGCAATGCCCGCCCCCCAGCCGGCCCCCGCCAGCCTGCCGCCCGGTCTGCGCCTCTACGCCGTCGGCGACACCCACGGCTGCGCCGAGAAGCTCGACGCGATCCACGCCCGGATCGCAGAGGACGCCGCCCACGCCCCCGAGCCCGAACAGGTGATCGTCTATCTCGGCGACTACGTCGATCGCGGCCCCGACAGCCGCGGCGTCATCGAGCGCGTGCTTGCCCCGCCAATTCCTGCGACGGCCGTGTATCTCTGCGGCAACCACGAGGCGATGATGCTCGAGGTGCTGGACCACCCGGCCGACGACTCGGCGCTCGCGCTGTGGCTGCGCAACGGCGGGGTGGCGACGCTGACCTCCTACGGGCTCAACGGCGCGGACGAGCCGCGGGACTGGATCGGCCGCATCCCCGCTGACCACCTCGGGTTCCTGCGCGGCCTGGCCCGGCGCCACCGGGCGGGCGGCTACCTGTTCGTCCATGCCGGCATCCGCCCCGGCGTTCCGCTCGACGCCCAGGACGAGGAGGACCTGATCTGGATCCGCGAGCCTTTCCTCGGCTCCGAGGCCGATCACGGCGCGGTGGTGGTGCACGGCCATACACCGGAGCGCGCGCCGGTGATCCGCCCCAACCGCATCGGCCTCGATACCGGCGCGGTCTACGGCGGCCCACTCACCGCGGCGGTGTTCTGGGCCGACCGCATGGCGCTGTTCCAGGCATGAGCCAGGCGAGCTCAGAGCGGGGTTATCTCGCCGCCGCCGCCCTTGTAGTTCTTGATCGCGTATTTGGGTCGCGCTGTCTGTCGATCCTGTCCGATCCGATTGTACATCTCGGCCTCGGCCTGCTTCGTCTTCGGGTCTTTCTGATCCGCGAGACTGAAGCCTGGCTTCAGAACCCAGTTGTGGCCGTCACTGTCGGTCGCGGATTCGCCCGCCGATCCCCGTACAACGACCGTGCGACCAGGCGGGATATGGGGTTGGAGCGCGGACGCGAACTGATGCACCAGCCTCTCCTCGTCGGTTTCGCCCATCGCGGAGAAGCACGCGTGCAGCGTGATCTTTGCCAGCTTCGGATGGGACTTGACGACCGGGCCGAGCCAATTCGCCAGCCCCTGTGCGTTGTAATGACCGACCTGCTGTTGGTTGCCGTGGGCCACGACGTGAAGCTTGGTTTCCTCTTTGCTTGCAGGCGTCGCGAGATAGGCGGTCAGCTCGTCCTCGGTGCGACAGAGCTTTTCCCCGGGCGCGCTCGCCTCGGCCGTGTCCTTGCCCTTGGGCCCGGCCTTGCCGTGGCCCTTCTTGGCCGGCTGCGCGGTGTTCGTCGCGGCCCCCTTCTTGCGATCGATCTTTGCCTTGATGTTCTCGGCATCCTTGATGAGCTTGGACCGCGAGTCCGCGCTCTCTCCCTCGTAGTTGACGACGACGATCATGCTCGGCCTCCACGTCGTCAGACACTGATTGCCGTCCATGACTGTCGTCGAAGACCGACGCGAAGCGCAAGCAGGGATTGTGGCACGCGGGCACGCCGGATCATCGGGCCCGGGCGGAGGAGTGGGGCTCCTGCCATGGTGGGCGGCCCTTGCCCTGCTGCGGGCCCATCGCTAAGCCGATGCCGATGACCGACCCCGAGCCCGTCGACCTGGTCGCCGCCGCGCGCGCGCTGAAGCGCGCCTCGGTGCTGGTGGTCGGCGACGCGATGCTCGACCGCTACGTCTATGGCGCGGTCGAGCGTGTCTCCCCCGAGGCGCCGATCCCGGTGGTGACCGTCGAGCGCGAGATCGCCATGCCGGGCGGGGCGGGGAACGTGGTGCGGAACATCACGGCCCTCGGCGGATCGGCCTCCCTGCTCACCGTGGTGGGCGACGACCAGGCCGGCTCTGACCTCACCGCGCTGATCGGCGGACAGCCCAATGTCGAGCCCTGGCTGCTGGTGCAGGGCGGGCGGCTCACCACGGTGAAGACGCGCTACCTTGCCGCCGGCCAGCAGCTGCTGCGCGCCGACCGCGAGACCACCGAGGCCGTGCATCCGAAGCTCGCCGAGCGGATGGTCGCGATCGCCTCGGACGCGATGGCGGCGTGCAAGGTCGTGGTGATCAGCGACTACCTGAAGGGCACGCTCGCCGGCGACACGCCCGCGCAGATCATCGCTGCCGCGCGCAAGCGCCGACGCATCGTCGTGGTCGACCCGAAGGGCCGCGACTACGCCCGTTACGCGGGCGCCAACATCATCACGCCGAACCGGCGCGAGCTGGCCGAGGGAACCGGCCTGCCGGTCGCCACCGCCGACGAGGTGGTGGCGGCCTGCCGATCGCTGATCGCCGCGCATGGCTTCGGTGCGGTGCTGTGCACCCGGTCGGAGGACGGGCTGACGCTGGTCGAGGGCAGTCAGGGCGAGCAGATCTCCCATTTCGCCGCCGAAGCGAAAGAGGTGTTCGACGTCTCCGGCGCCGGCGACACGGTGGTGGCGACGCTGGCCGCCGGCATCGCGGCGGGGCTGAAGCTGCCCGTGGCGGCGCGGCTCGCCAACATCGCCGCGGGCGTGGTGGTGGGCAAGATCGGCACCGCGGTCGCGCGCGAGACGGAACTGCTCGAGGCGCTCGCCCCGGCGACCGGCGCGCTGCGCAAGGTCGTGAGCCTGGAGGCGGCCGCCGAGCAGGTCGAGCGCTGGCGCCGCCGCGGCTGGCGCATCGGCTTCACGAACGGCTGCTTCGACCTGCTGCACCCCGGGCATGTCCACCTGATCGAGCAGGCGCGCGGTGCCTGCGATCGTCTCGTGGTCGGGCTGAACTCGGATGCCTCGGTGCGCCGGCTCAAGGGCGCGAACCGCCCGGTGCAGCAGGAGGCCGCGCGCGCGGCCGTGCTGGCGAGCCTCGCCGATGTCGATCTCGTGACGATCTTCGAGGAGGACACGCCCGAGACGCTGATCACGGCGCTGCGCCCGGACGTGTTGGTGAAGGGCGCCGACTACACGGTCGACCAGGTGGTGGGAGCGGATCTCGTGCGTTCCTGGGGCGGGCGGGTGATACTGGCGGAACTCCTGCCGGGCAATTCCACCACCGCGACGATCGCGCGGCTCAGGGGGTCGCCGCGCCGGACGTAGCCTGATCAGGCGGCAGGTGGGCTTTCGCCGTGTCGCCCCTTCAGCTCGGCAGAGGCTGGTGTAAAGAAATCCGACGCCAGAAAGACATAAAATAACAGCTGCGTAATCTTCGTCTTCCCGGTCGCTATCCCTCTCGGCTTGATAAGGCGCCAGAAAATGCGCCTACGAGGCATCTACTGTGAAAAAATATTCATGTTTGACTGTCGGAAAATTTGACAAAGGAAGCGTCGGTGGGGCGGTACCCAGGGCGTCGATAAAAATAGTTTTAAGCATCAGATGGTTACCAAATAGGCATCGTTCTTGCATGCCATCCTATGCCGAGGAGCGGGACCGCTTCGCTCGGCCGTCCCCGGCGCAAGCAGAACGATAAGGGGGTCAGCGATGGGCATCAGGAGGCGACTGCCACGGCGATGGGGCGCGTTGCTCTCGGGCTGCGCCGTGATCGGTTTCGCGGCCTTGGGCGAGGCCCGGGCGGCGAGCTTCACATTCACGACCCAGGCGGATTTTGCCACCGGCATCTATGTCGGCACCAACAGCACCGAGCCGCCGACCGGCCATGTCAAGCTGGACTTCCCCGTCCTGACGCCGTTCGACCATATCTGGGTCGCGGCCTCAGGGCGCGGCACGGTGATCCGCATCGACACCAATACCGGTCAGGTGCTCGGCGAGTACTTTACCGCGCCGAATGGCCGTGGGCGCGATCCGTCGCGTACGACGGTGGACGTCAATGGCGATGTATGGGTCGCCAATCGCGCGGAATCCTCCGGTGGCCTCGGCTCGGTGGCGAAGATCTCGGCCAGTGGTGCAGGGCCGAACACATCCACAGGTGTGTTCAACGCACCGACCGGTGCCGCGGGGACCTTCGATGCGCGGCCGTGGACCAATACCGGCGGTGCAGACAATCTCGGTGGGACGTCGACGGCACAGGATCCGGCAATCCTGAACTATGTGCGCACGACCGGGACTGCGGCCCGTACGGTGGCGGTTGATGCGAACAATAATGTTTGGGTTGGCGGCTTCGGCAACGCGGCCCACCAACTCTATGATGGAACCACAGGCGCTCCGATTCCGGGTGTGGGAAACTCATTCAACATTGGCGTCGGCGGTTACGGTGGTGTCATCGATGGCAACGGCGTGCTCTGGTCAGTGGGTGTAGGTACCAGTCTTGTCAAGCATGATCCGATGACAAATATAACCACGAACATCAACATGGGTCGGACTACATACGGTATCGCCATCGACACAAACGGAAAGATTTGGGTGTCCAACTGGACTTCTAACACGGTGCAACGAATTGATCCGATTACTAATAATATAGAAGGCACTTTCAGCGGTGGCCAATTTGCGTTCGCTTTGCGGGGCATCGCTGTCACGCCGGATAACAACATCTGGGTGGCTTCCTCGATCGGCAATCGAGTCATCCGTTTTGATAATGACGGCAATATAGTCGCGGCCATTGCAGTCGGCAGAGAGCCGACCGGTGTCTCAGTGGACGCGAATGGAAAAGTTTGGGTCACGAACCTCAACAGCAGCGACGTAATGCGGATCGACCCGGCAACGAATGCGGTCGACCTGACCGTTGCCCTCGGCGCGGGCGCAAACCCGTACAACTACAGCGACATGACGGGCACCGTGCTCGCCGGATCGACGATCGGCAGCGGCACATGGCGCAACGTGCTCGATGCCGGGCTGATCGACGCGGTTTGGGACGAGATCTTCTTCAACACCGAAGCCGAAGCTGACATCCCGGTCGGAACCTCACTCAAGATCGAGGCCAGGGCGTCGAATGACGGCATCAACTGGTCCCCATACGCCCTGTACGACAGCGGCGATCCGCTCGGGCTGGTTGGGCGCTACCTCGACGTCCGCGCGACCTTCGGGCGTGCTCCCGGCGTCGGCGCCATCTCGGCAATCCTGAGCGATCTGACGGTGACGCTGAAGGATGAGAGCGGAACGCCGGTGCCGGAGCCTGGCAGCCTGGCTTTGCTCGGCGCAGCGCTGATTGTGTTTGGCTTGCTGCATCGCCGGCGGCGTCACATCGGCGCGTGACCCGACGGTGCTGGTCTTGAACGCGGACCCTGCGGCAGGCGTGTCCTGCCGCAGAGTTCCCATTGCCGTGTCGACCATCAGGGGGTGCTCGACGATGCGTTTCGCTGTTGCGCTGTTCGCCTTTGCGCTTGTGGCTGGGGTGGCCGGCGCCGCCCCGCTCATCCAGGACTCCACGCACGGTGCGGAGCCCGCCCGCCCCGGCGGCCCGCAGCAGTTCCGAGATCTGTTGTCGCCGGCGGAGAGCGAGGGCGTGGCGCGCGAGGCCCGAGACGCACTGGCACGCCGGGAAGCCGACCTGCGCGAGGCGATCGCGCGCGATCCCAATGACCGGTTCCTGCTGCACGGTCTTGGCACGGTATTGTTCCATCAGGGCCGGGCCGACGACGCGACGGCACTCTGGTCGGCCGCAGCGCGTGTGGAGCCGAACCTCGCCGGCGCCGACATCATGCAAGCCACCGAGCGGGTCTTCGCGCTGGTGGCGCGGGGCGAGACCGAGCAGGCGCGCGCGGCATTGGCCGATGCCCAGCAGCGCTTCGGCAGCGCCGCGCATTTCCTGTTGATCCGTGGCGCGCAGGCGGAACGTGCCGGTAATATTGCGGCAGCCGAGGCCGACTATCGCGGCGCGCTCAGTGCCGCGCCGGCGCTGTTCGTCACCGACCTCGCTCTCGGCCGGTTGTTTGAACAACGGGATCAGCACCAGGCGGCCCGGCAGTATTACTATACAGCAACTATAAAGGCTCCACGACGGCCCGAACCATGGCTTGCGCTGGCGTCGCACCAGTTCCGCGAGGGAGACCTGGCGAGCGCACTGACTTCGTTCCGCCACGCTGCGGCAGCCTCGCCGCGCGTGCCGCCTGCCGAGGTGCTGATGGCTAGGTCCGCCGAGGAGATCGGCGACGATCTCGGCGGCCGCTTCTGGTACCACGCTGCCCTGGCCGCGGCCGCAACACCTGACAACGCGACCCGGATCGCGCTGATCAATGTACAGTTGCGCCTTGGCCTGTTCGCGGAGGCAAACGAGGAGCTCGCCAGGCTCGGCGGCCCCGAGACCGCCTCCCTCGCCTTCACGCGCGGCGTCATCGCCGAGAGCATGGGCGACGAGGCCGGGGCCGAGCGGCATTACCGGCGTGCTCTCGCGCTCGCGCCCGAAAGTCATCTCGTCCAGAACAACCTTGCGATGGTGCTGGTCCGCTCCGGCACCCGCGGAGAGGAGGCGCTGAAGCTCGCCGAGGCGGCGCACAGCCGCGCCCCCGAAGACATCACTATCCTGGGCACCTATGCCTGCGCGCTTGCCGTCGCGGGTCGGCAGCCCGAGGCTCATCGGGCGCTCGCGAAGGCCGTGAGAGCCGCCCCGCGTGATCCCTGGGTGCGCTATCACCTCGGCCTGATCAAGCTCGCCCGTGGACAGACGGCCGAGGCGCGGCTTCATCTGGAGGGCGCTCTGGTGCTCCAACCCGATTTCCCACACCGCGCCCAGATCGAAGCTGAGCTCGCGCAGATCAGGCGCTGATACGCTGTCGCCAAGGTGGGGCCTTTGGGGATGACGACTCCCGCGTGCGCTCCTGGGGCGGGCGGGTGATGCTGGCCGAGCTGCTGCCCGGCAATTCCACCACCGCGACGATCGCGCGCCTGCGCGGCTGATGCTCGACCTCGCGCGGCTGTTCTCGCGCGTCCGCTTCGGCGAGACCGCCCCGCGCGACGAGCCGCACCGCGACGCCTTCCAGCGCGACCAGGACCGCATCACCTTCGCGCGTCCGTTCCGCCGGCTGCAGGCGAAGACCCAGGTGCACCCGCTGCCGCACGACAGCCACGTGCGCAACAGGCTGGTGCACACGCTTGAGGTGGCCTCGGTCGGCCGTTCGCTCGGTGTGCGCGCGGGAGCGCTGATCGAGGACCGGCTGGACGCGGCCGGCGTCTCGCCGCAGGAGTTCGGCGCCGTGGTGCGCTCGGCCTGCATGATCCACGACATCGGCAACCCGACCTTCGGCCACGCCGGCGAGGACGCGCTTGCGACCAGGCTCGCGAGGCTTTCGGCCGGGCTTGCCGACGCGCCTGCCGATCTCGCGCATTTCGACGGCAATGCGCAGGGGTTCCGCATCGTCACCAAGATCGACATGCACCGCATGGCGCGCGGCTTCCGCCTCACCTACGCCACGCTCGGCGCGATGCTGAAATACCCGTGGGGTGCCAAGGATGCACGGTCTCGCGACGGCACCAAGTTCTGCGTGTTCGACACCGAACGCGACGCCATCGCCAATGTCGTGCGCCATCTCTACGGCATCGACGATCCGGCCGCGGCGCCGCGCCACCCGGCGACCTGGCTGATGGAGGCGGCCGACGACATCGCCTACACGCTTGCCGACCTCGAGGACGCGGTCGATCTCGGCATCGTGCCCGCGCGCGAGGTCATCGAGATCATCGAGCCGATCGCCGGCCGGCCCGGCGGCGGCGTCGCCTCGCTGCGCGGGCTGGCGATCGGGCGGCTGATCGACGCGGCCGCCGCGATCTTCGCGACGCGCTTCGGCGAGATCATGTCGGGAGTGCCGTATCGCGGCGGGGGCCTGCTCGACGATCTTGCCGCGCAGGACCGCGCGATCGCAGCGGCCTTCGGCGAGGCGCAGCGCGTCAACCGCACGCGCGTCTATGTGCATGACCGCAAGGTGGGATTCGAGCTCGCGGCCGACGAGATCATCGGCACGGTGCTCGACCTCACCTTCGCCGCCGCCCTGGAGTTCGACGCGGTGCGCGACGCGGAGACGCTCTCGCGCCGGCACCGCCAGGCGCTCACCATCTTCGGCGACTACCGGCCCGAGCCCGGCTGGCCGCGCCACGAAATCCTGCGCTCGGCCGTCGATGCGGTGGCGGGGATGACCGATCCCTACGCCACCTTCGTCGCCGCCCGGCTGCGCGGGCTGGAACTGCCGCTGTAGCGGTGGAGATCGAAACCGCGCGGCTGATCCTGCGCCCGCCGCGCCTCGCCGACGTGCCGGCCCTGTTCGCGTTCCTCGGCGATCCGCAGGCGATGCGCTGGACCCGCATCGACGCCACGCTGCGCGACTGCCGGCGCCGGATCGTCGCCCATGAGCGGCGCCGCCGGCACGACGGCTACGCGCCCTGGACGGTGCGCGCGAAGGCGGATCACCGCATCATCGGCTGGGGCGGACTGTACCGCGATCCGTTCGAGCCCGGTTGGGGTCCCGAGGTCGGCTACTTCTTCCACCCGGATGTGTGGGGGCGGGGACATGCCTCAGAGCTCGTCGCGGTCTGCACCACGCTCGCGGATCGTGAGCTGCGCCTGCCCGAGCTGCGCGGCTTCGCGCACCCCGGGAACATCGGCTCGCGCAGGGTGCTGGAGAGGGCCGGGTTCGCCCTCGTCCGCGCCGTTCCCGAGATGAACCGGCTGCTCTTTCTCCGGGCGCGTCCTCGGCAGGCCGCCGGCTGATCCTCGTGCGCGCCGCCGTACCATCTCGTGATGGGGCTGGACACAATGGGGCTTCGCCTGCATCATCCTCGAGCTTCGCAAGCGCAACAACCGACAAGGCGCGAGGCACGACCCGACGCTCTCTGCACGACAGCACAGGAGTGACCCATGGTTGTGCGCCTTGTCCCCGTCCGGACGCCGCTCCGTCTGCCCGCGAAGCGCGCCGCACTCGGCCATCTACGCCGCCGTCGCGTGGTCGGCGGCGCGCTCGCGGCCGCGGCGGTGCGCCGCGCCGCTGCCGCTTCGCCCTGGCCGGAACGGCCGGTGCGGCTGATCGTCGTCGTGCCGCCGGGCAACGGCCCCGACCTCGTGGCGCGCGGGCTGGCACCTCATCTCGCCGCCGCGTTCGGACAACCCTTCGTGGTCGAGAATCGCCCCGGCGCCGGTGGCACCATCGCGGCGGCGGAGGTCGCGCGCGCAGCCGATCGCCACACGCTCGGCGTCGTGCTCGGCGGGCCCACGACCGTTGCCAAGGCGCTCAACCCACGCCTCGCCTACGACCCTGCGCACGACTTCACCGCCATCTCGCTGCTGACCCGCGTGCCGTTCGTGCTGACCGTGCCACCAAGCCTCGGCGTGCGCGATTGGCCAGGCTTCGTCGCGCTGGTGCGCGCCCATCCGGGGCGGTTCAGCTACGCCTCGATCGGGCCGGGAACGGTGACTCACCTGGCGATGGAGGAGTTCAAGCAGCGCCTCGGCCTCGACATCACACACGCGCCCTATCGCGGGTTTCCGCAGGCGACACTCGACCTGGTCGCAGGGCGCGTGCATGCGATGTTCAACGTGCCCTCCGCGGCGCTCGAGGCGATCAGGGCCGGCACGCTGGTCGGTCTTGCCCAGTCGGGCGAGACGCGGCTTGCCACGCTGCCCGAGGTACCGACCTTCGCCGAGGTCGGCCTGCCGGACACGGCGTTCTTCGGCTGGACCGGGCTGATCGCCCCGGCCGGGTTCCGGCGCGAGGTGGCGGAACGGATTGCCGAGGTGGTGCGCGAGGCGCTGCGCACCGACCCGGCCTCGCGCGGCGGGCTCGACCGTGCCGGCAACGAGATCATCGGCTCCACGCCGGCAACACTCGATGCATGGCAGCGGCGGGAGGCGGCGCGCTGGTCGGCGGTGATCGTTCGGCTCGGCCTGACCGCGGCGGATTGACGGAGCGGCGCTTCTGCCGCCATGCAGGAGCGCCGTAACCTGCCGTCTGGCCACACCGAACCCCCTTCGCCCCGGGGCATTCCCTCGGGCGAGGCGAAGGACCATCCTCCGGCCATGAGCACGACCGAGACCTTCCCCGTCCAGAGAACCGACGAGGAGTGGCGCGCGATCCTCTCGCCCGAGGCCTATCGCGTGCTGCGCCGCCATGGCACCGAGCGCGCCGGCACCTCGCCGCTCGACCGCGAGAAGCGCCCCGGCACCTTCGTCTGCGCGGGCTGTGGCACGCCGGTGTTCACCTCGGAGACGAAGTTCGACTCCGGCACCGGCTGGCCGTCGTTCTTCCGCCCGATCGAGGGCGCGGTCGCGACGCGCGAGGACCGGAGCTTCTTCATGCGCCGCACCGAAGTGCACTGCGCCAGCTGCGGCGGCCATCTGGGGCATGTGTTCCCCGACGGTCCGCCGCCGACGGGGCTGCGCTACTGCATGAACGGCGTCGCGATGTCGTTCACGCCGAAGGGCGAGTGAAACCGCCCTCACCCTGACCTCTCCCGCACGCAGGAGAGGGTCAGGGTGAGGGCCTGGCCGCTACGCCAGCGTCCACTCCAGCGTCACCGTCGCGGTCAGCACCTTCGACACCGGGCAGCCCGACTTCGCCCCCTCGACGATTGTCGCGAACTTCTCGCGCTCGATCCCCGGCACCTCGGCGTGGAGCGTCAGCGCCGAGCTTGTGATCGCGAATCCACCGTCCTTCGGCTCGAGCGTCACCGCGGCCTTCGCATGCAGCCGCTTGGGCTTGAACCCCTCCTTCGACAATCCGAACGACAGCGCCATCGCGAAGCAGCCGGCATGCGCCGCCGCGATCAGCTCCTCCGGGTTCGTGCCGGGCACGTTCTCGAACCGGCGCGCGAACGAGTAGGGCGTGCCGGACAGGATGGCGGAGGGCGTCGTCAGCGTGCCGGACCCCTCCTTGCCTGTGCCTTCCCAGACCGCCTCGGCCGTGCGGGTGATCCCTGCCATCGTTCACTCCCTCGTTGGTGGATGACCGAGCCTGCCACGTCCGGCCCACGCTTGTCAGCCCGAGCCCCCTCCCGTAGCGTGACGTGAACAGAACGACCCCGGGAGGATGACCATGCGTCGCCGCACGCTGCTGTCCGCGCTCGCCGCTCTCGCCGCGCCCGGTGCCCGCGCGCAGACCTACCCGTCGCGTCCCGTCCGCTTCCTCGTCCCCTTCATCCCCGGCAGCGCGCCGGACGTGATCGCCCGCCAGATCGCCGAGCGCCTCTCCTCCGCCCTCGGCCAGCCGGTGGTGGTCGAGAACCGGCCGGGCTCAGGCGGCAATATCGGCTTCACCCACGGCGCGCGCGCGCCCGCCGACGGCTACACGCTGATCCTCGGCACCAACTCGCTGGTGATCAACCCGGCCCTGTATGCCCGCGTCGAGTACGACCCCCTCGCCGACTTCCTGCCGGTGCACCTGCCCTTCGCCATGCCCCACCTGCTGGTCGTCTCCGCCGAGGCAACGCCGCGTGATCTCGACGCGCTGGTCGCGCTGCTGAAGGCCGAGCCGGGACGGCACAACTACGCCTCCGGTGGCAACGGCTCCGGCGCGCATCTCTCGGCTGAGCTGTTCAGGAGCAAGGCGGGCGTGGAGGCCGTCCACGTGCCCTATCGCGGCGCGCCCGACATCATCAACGCCGTGCTCGGCAACCAGGTGCTGTTCGGCCTGCCGACCATGAGCACGGCGATGCCGCTCGTCACCGCCGGCAGGCTGCGGGCGATCGCCGTCACCTCGCCGCGTCGCAGCCCCGCCCTGCCCGATGTGCCGGCCCTCGCCGAGCGCTACCCCGGCGCCGAGGTCGTGAGCTGGTTCGCGGTAATGGTGCCGGCCGGCGCGCCGGCGCCGGTCGTTGCGCGGTTGGACGAGGCGATCCGCGGCATCTTCGCCGACGCGGCATGGGTCGAGCGGATGACCGCGGACGGCACGATCGCCGTGAACATGGGACGCGAGGCATTCGCAGGCTACTACCGTGGCGAGGCGGCGAAATGGGCCGAGCTCGTGCGGCTGTCGGGCGCGCGCGTGGAGTAGCCCGAGGCAAACCGGGGGCTTCGCCCCCTGGCCCCCGCCGGGGGGCCGCAAGGGCCCCCCGGACCCCCCTCAGCTCCAGGCCGGGCGTGCGCCGGGAGGGGGGGAATAGGGCAGGTCGCCGCGCGCCATCACCGCCTCGCGGCCGCCCGCCGCCGCCAGGATCGACGCCTGACGGGCCTTCGCGCGCGCATCGATCTCCGCCGGGGTGGCGCCCAGGGCCGCGACCAGCCGCGCCTCAAGCGTCGCACGCAACGACACGTGCGCCCGACTTTCGCCGAGATCGACCAGCTCCTCCGGATCGGAGTCGAGATCGAACAGCTGCGGCGGATAGTCCACATAGCGCACATACTTCCAGCGCGCGTCGCGCAGCATGAACGCCGCCTGGCGCGAGCCCGAGGCGTGGTACTCCGAGACCACCTCGCGCTTCGGCCGCGCTCCGCGCGCAAGCGCGACGAGCGAGCATGTCCCCGCCGGAGCCTCGGCCGCGATCCCCAGCGTGTCGAGCACGGTCGGGAACACGTCCAGCAGCGTCACCGGCGTGGCGATCACGGTGCGCGGCGGCACCGCATGCCCCGACAGGATCATCGGCACGCCGACACTCTCCTCGTACATCGTGCTCTTGCCCCAGAGCCCGCGCGCGCCCGCATTGTCGCCGTGATCCGAGGCGTAGAGCACGCGCGTCGAGAGCGACAATCCCGTCTGCTCCAGGCAGTCGAGGATGCGCCCGACCTGCTCGTCCATGAACGCGACGAGGCCGAAATAGCCGGCCAGCATCCGCCGCACCGTCGCCTCGTCCTCGACCGAGGCGTCGTAGGGGATCGTGCGCGCGTAGTCGTCGAGGAACGGATGCCGCGGCCGCTCCTCCGCCGCGTAGAGCTTCGGCGGCGCGAGCCGCTCCGGCTCGGTCGCGTAGTAGTGCTCGGGCGGGGCGATCAGCGGGAAATGCGGCGTCACCAGGCTGACGAACAGGCACCACGGCCTGGTCTGGCGCGGTGCCTCCTCGCGCAGCCAGACCTGCGCCTCCGAGGCGATGTCGCGGTCGTAGCGCGTGTAGTCGCTCTCGCCCGGCCCCGCCATGGCCGACAGCTTGGCCGCGCCCTTGCGTGGCGGGGCGGTCTCGTCGCGGATCAGCGCCAGCAGATCACCCTTGCCCTCGACCACGTGCATCGCGAGCCGCTCCTCGGAGAACCCGTGATCGTCGCCGGGCAGGCCGCGGAAATGCAGCTTGCCGATCGACACCACCGTGTGCCCGGCGGCGCGGACCGCGTGGTGCCAGGATGGCACCGCCCCGTCATAGGGGTCGGCGTTGTCGAG
>NZ_JBHYDW010000110.1:0-15546 GCF_051860475.1 Elioraea sp.
GCGTCAGCCCTCGATCGACGACGTGCGCGAGATCTACGAGGTCCGGCTCGCGATCGAGGGCATGGCGACGGTGCTGGTCACCCAGCGCGGCGCGTCGCCCGGGCTGCGCGGCTTCCGCGCCCGGCTCGCCGCGTTCCGCGACCGGGACGACCCGGAGGCGATCGAGCGGATGCACCGGGTCGGCTGGGACTTCCATGACGCGATCGTCGCGGCGACCGGCAATCGGCGCATGCGCCAGATGTACGAGGCGTTGCGGATGCCGATCATGGCTCTGCGCTCGGGCCGGCCGGTCGATGCGGAACAGGCGCGCCGAAGCCTGGTGGAGCATCTCGCGATCCTCGATGCGATCGAGGCGGGCGATGCCACGCTCGCGCAGCGTCGCATGAGCGATCACCTCGCCGGCGTTCTCGAGGCGCGCGTGCGCCTGTCCACCTCCGGCGTGCTGGCGCTCGCAGCGATCGAGCCGCCATCGGCCGGAACCCAAGCCGGGACACAGCAATCCACCGCCCGCAAGAGGAGAGGCTGAGATGAACGGGAGACTGATGTATGTGGCCGCCGCGTTGGCGCTCACGGCCCTGGCGCAGGACGCTGCGGCGTCCACACTCGACACGGTGAAGCAGCGCGGCTCGCTGATCTGCGGCATCCATGGCGGCCGGGCCGGGTTCTCGGTGCTTGACAGCCAGGGGCGCTGGACCGGGATCGACATCGACACCTGCCGTGCCGTCGCCGCCGCCGTGCTCGGCGATGCGTCGAAGACCCAGTTCGTCCGCACCACCGCGCAGAGCCGCTTCCCGGCGCTGCAGACCGGCGAGATCGATATCCTCACCAACAACGTCACCAAGACGCTGATGCGCGACACGAGCCTCGGCTTCGATTTCGGGCCGATCACGTTCTACGACGCCCAGGGCTTCATGGTGCCGCGCGCGCTCGGCGCGACTACCGTGAAGGACCTGAACGGCGCGACGGTCTGCGTCGCGCCGGGCTCCACCTCCGAGAAGGTGGTCGCTGATGTGTTCCGTCAGCACGGCATGCAGTACCGCGCGGTCGTGATCGACAAGCCGCAGGAGCTCTCGCAGGCGTTCTTCTCCGGCCGCTGCGACGTGAACGTCCAGACCACCTCGGGGCTCGCCTCGCAGCGTTCGATCTTCGCGGCCAATCCGGACGACTTCGTGTTCCTGCCCGAGATCGCGGGGAAGGATCCGATGGGGCCAGTGGTGCGGCACGGCGACAATCAGTGGAAGGACATCGTCACCTGGGTGGTCTACGCGATGATCGAGGCCGAGGAGGCGGGTGTGACGTCGGCGAACGTGGACAGCTTCAAGGACACCACCGACCAGAACATCCGCCGCCTGCTGGGGCTCACACCGGGCCTCGGCCGTGCCCTCGGGCTCGATGACCAGTGGGCCTATCGGATCATCAAACAGGTCGGGAACTACGGCGAGGCGTACGAGCGCAGCTTCGGCGCGCAGTCGGCGCTGAAGCTGCCGCGCGGCATCAACGATCTCTGGACGCGCGGCGGGCTGCTCTATTCGCCGCCCTTCAACTGACGGACGCGACCGGGCCGGCGGCACTCGCCACGGCCCGGCCGATCGACCGCGCCACGCACATGGCGATCACACAGGACGTCGCGGAGCAGGCCCACCGCACGGAGCCAGCACGGCGGGTCGGGCTCGACCGCATCCTGCATGATCGACGCGTCCGAGAGGCCGTGCTGCAACTGCTCGTGCTCGGCGCGGTGGTCGGCCTGTTCGGTTTCCTGATCGCCAATGCGGCCCAGGCGCTGCGCGCGCGCGGGATCGCCTCCGGCTTCGGCTATCTCGGACAGGAGGCAGGGTTCGGCATCGGCGAGACGCTGTTGCTCGACTACGCGCCGTCCGACACCTATCTGCGCGCGTTCCTGGTCGGGCTGATCAACACGCTTCGGGTGTCGCTGCTGTCCATTGTTGCGGCGACGCTGATCGGGCTGGTGTTCGGGCTGATGCGGCTGTCGTCGAATCTCGGGGTCGCCAAGCTTGCGGCCGCCTATGTCGAGCTGTTCCGGAACACGCCGCAACTGCTGCAGATCGTGTTCTGGTACGCGGTGATGACGCGCCTGCCCGGGCCACGCCAGGCGCTGTCGCCCGGCGCGGACGTCTATCTGAGCAACCGCGGCCTCAAACTGCCCTGGCCGGTGCCGCATGACGGCTTCACCTGGGCGTTCGCCGCGCTGCTCCTCGGCGTCGCCGGTGCCGTGCTGCTGACGCGTTGGGCACGTCGGGTGCAGGCGCGCACGGGCGCACGGCCGGCGATCGGGCCGTGGCGTCTCGCGCTGATCCTCGGTCTGCCGCTGCTGGCCTGGGCCGTCACCGGCGCGCCCACCGCGCTCGAACGCCCCGCTCTGCGCGGGCTCAACTTCACCGGCGGGGTGACGATGTCGCCCGAGTTCATCGCGCTCTTCCTCGGGCTTGCGCTCTACACCGGCGCCTTCATCGCCGAGATCGTGCGCAGCGGCATCCAGTCGGTCGGCCGCGGCCAGGTCGAGGCGGCGCGCTCGCTCGGCCTCGACCAGGGCCAGATCTACCGCCTGGTGCTGCTGCCTCAGGCGCTGCGCGTGATGATCCCGCCGACCGCGGGCCAGTATGTCAGCCTGACCAAGAGCAGCTCGCTCGCGGTGGTGATCGGCTATCCCGATCTCGTGAATGTCTCGAACACGACGCTGAACCAGACCGGCCATGTCGTCGAGGCGCTGCTGCTGATGTCGGTGGTCTATCTGCTGATCAGCTTCTCGATCGCGGCGGCGATGAACCTCTACAACCGCGCCGTCGCGATCAAGGAGCGTTGAAGCGTGCTCACCGCAGCCCGATCGTCGCCGCCGTCCGGCGCGATGTCCTGGTCCGGATGGCTGCGCGCGAACTTCTTCGGTTCGGTCACGTCCTCGATCCTGACGATCATGCTGGTGGCAGCCGCGATCATGACCGTCCCGCCGCTGGTCCGCTGGGCCGTCCTGGACAGTATCTGGATCACCGAGGATCCTGCCGCATGCCGCGCCGCTTCGGGCGCGTGCTGGGCGGTCGTCGCCGAGAAGCACCGCGTGATGCTGTTCGGCACCTATCCGTACGACCAGCACTGGCGCGGCGTGCTGGCGATGGCGATCGTCGTTGCGCTGATCGCCGTGCTGACGGTGCGACGGTTCCACTCGGCCGCCCTGCTCGTCCTCTGGCCGCTGGGTCTTGCCGCCGCATTGGCAGTGCAGTTCGGGGGTTTCCTCGGCCTGCCCCATGTGCCGACCGCACTCTGGGGCGGACTGCCGCTGACCTTGTTCATCTTCGTCGGCACGGTGATCGGCGGGATGCCGCTCGCGGTCCTGCTGGCGCTCGGGCGCCAGTCGCGGCTGCCGGTGATCCGCCGCCTGTCGATCGGCTATATCGAGACGATCCGCGGCATCCCGCTGGTCAACATCCTGTTCGTCGCCGCCCTGCTGTTCCCGCTGTTCATGCCGGCCGGGGTGAACTTCGACAAGCTGCTGCGCGCGCAGGTCGGCATGATCATGTTCTTCGCCGCCTACACGGCCGAGTCCGTGCGCGGCGGCCTGCAGGCCATCCCGCGCGGGCAGTTCGAGGCGGCAGACTCGCTTGGCGTCTCGGCCTGGGAGCGCACCGTCAGGATCGTGCTGCCGCAGGCGCTGCGCATCGTCATCCCGCCGATCGTCAACGACGTGATCCGGGCGTTCAAGAACACCTCGGTGCTGCTGATCATCGGCCTGCTCGACGTGCTCGGCGGCACCATGGCCGCGCTCGAGGACCCGCACTGGTCGCGCTTCTATGTCGAGGCCTATCTGTTCATCGCGCTGCTCTACTTCGCGTTCTGCTTCACCATGTCGCAGTACAGCCAGAAGCTGGAGGCCGAGCTGAAGACCGGACGGAACTACTGATGGCGCCGGGTCCCCTGATCGCGATGGAGGGCGTGGTGAAGCGCTTCGGCACGTTCCGGGCGCTGAACGGCGTCTCGCTCCGCGTCGGCCGCGGCGAGAAGGTGGTGATCTGCGGCCCGTCCGGCTCTGGCAAGTCCACGCTGGTTCGCTGCATCAACCGGCTGGAGGCGGCCGACGAAGGCGCGATCACGGTGGACGGGATCACGCTGGACGACGACCTGCGCAACATCCGCGCGGTGCGGCGCAAGACCGCGATGGTGTTCCAGACCTTCAACCTCTTCCCGCATCTGACCGCGATCGAGAACCTCACTTTCGCGCCGATCTCCGTGCTCGGCCTTCCGCGCGCCGAGGCCGAGGCGCGTGCGCTGCGCTATCTGGAGCGGGTCCGCATCCCCGAGCACGCGGAGAAGTATCCGGGCCAGCTCTCGGGTGGTCAGCAGCAGCGGGTGGCGATCGCGCGCGCGCTGGCGATGGAGCCCGACATTCTGCTGTTCGACGAGCCGACCTCGGCGCTTGATCCGGAGATGATCAAGGAGGTGCTCGACGTGATGACCGATCTCGCCGGCGAGGGCCGCACCATGCTGGTGGTGACGCACGAGATGGGCTTCGCGCGCGCGGTCGCCGACCGCGTGGTGTTCATGGACCAGGGCGAGATCGTCGAGGAGGCCCCGCCCGGGCAGTTCTTCACCGCGCCGCGGAACGAGCGCACCAGGCGCTTCCTCGGTCAGATTCTGCGCCATTGACGCGCAGCGTGCGCTGCCGGCAGATGCCGTAACGACACCAGAAAGCCAGACGCGAGGACCGCCATGGACACCGCCACGCTGAAGCCTTCTCCCGCGAGCGAGAGCTTTGCGGCGATCCGCGCCCGTTTCCCGGCGGCGCGCGAGTGGACCTATCTCAACGTCGGCTCGCGCGGGATCGTCTCGGACGGCACGCGGCAGGCGGCTGCCGAGCTGATCGACGGGCATTGGCTGGTTGATGTCGCGAAGGAGACGATCAACCCGCTGCTCGCGACATGTCGGAGCGAGTTCGCGCGCATGATCGGCGGCAGGCCGGCCGAGGTCGCCGCCACCAAGAACGTCTCCGAGGGCCTCAATGCGGTGGCGACCGCGCTCGACTGGCAGCCCGGCGACAACGTGGTCGTATCGGCTGACCTGGAGCACGCGAACAATATCTATCTCTGGTACGGGCTGCGCCGGCTGGGCGTGGAAGTCCGAGCCGTCCCGCCGCGCGGCACCGAGATCGACGCCGAGGGACTCGCCGCGGCGATCGACGCGCGCACGCGCATCGTCACGGCGGCGAGCGTCACCTTCACGCCGGGCTTCCGAACCGATCTGGCGACAATCGGGCGCGCTGCGCGCAGGCAGGGCGCGCTGTTCCTCGTCGACGGCGTGCAGAGCTGCGGAGTGCTGGAGCTCGACGTCGAGCGCGAGGCCATCGATGCGTTGGCGACCTCCACCAGCAAGGGTCTGCTCGGTCTGATGGGGCTTGGCTTCCTCTGGGTAGGCGATGCCTGGCTCGAGCGCCTCTCGCCGGCCTTCGTCGCGCGGACCAGCATTGCAACCTCCGGCCACTACTCCGAGATCGAGAGCGTGGACTTCCGGTTTGCCCCGACCGCGGAACGGTTCGAGGTCGGCAATCCGAACTGGGTCGGGATCGCAGCTGCGGCGCAGGCGATGAAGGAGATCAATGCGGTCGGCGTCTCCCGGGTCGAGCCGCATGCGCTGGGGCTCGCCGAGGCGCTGCGGTCCGGACTTGAAGGGCTCGGCCTGCCGGTGCAGCGCCCGTCGGATGCGCGCGCGCTCAGCCACCTCGTGACGATCGGCGAGCGCGGCGCGGGCGACGCCTACGCGACGCGCAATCCGACGCTCAATCGGCTCGCGAGTGCGCTTACCGAGGCGCGCGTGCGCTTCTCGATCCGCCGCGGCCTCCTCCGGTTCGGGTTCCACATGTACAGCAACGAGGATGACGTGGCGAAGGTCGTTGCGGTCGCGCAGGAGAGCCTTGCGGGGCAGCGCTAAAGCAGTTTTCTTTCATTTCGGCTGAGATCCCGCGGCTTTGAAATGGTGTGTGCATTCGGACGGCGAGAACGGTGGCAGTGCGTTGCCGCCCTCATGTGACCTGCGCGCGGGGGTGCTTGCGTCGACGCGGTGTGCTTTGATTCGCTTCCGTCCCCTGATGACGGAGGCGTGGATGGCACGGCGTCGGATCGGTCAAGAGGATCTCATTGCGCGGTCAGAGCCGCGGGCGGCGAGGTCGCTGTCGCAGCTTGCGGGGCTGATCGACTGGGCGGGCGATCGATCGTCGTCGGGTCGGCATCTCGGCACCGGCGGCGCAAGCCGGTGCATGGCTACAAGGCACAGGTGGCGACCGACGCAGCCGCCGGGCTGATCCGCGGCGTCCAGGTCACCACCGCAAATGTGCACGACGCGGCCGAACTGGCGGCGGTGCTGCCGCCGGAGCCCGGCGGGGTCTACGGCGATTGCGCCTTTGCCGGTCGCGCGGCCGAGCGTGTCATCATCGCGGATGGTGGCACACCGCAGGTCGTGCACACCGTCCCCTGAGGCAGGCCGGATGCGCTGGCTCGGCCTCGGCAAGGTCGGGCTCCAGGTCAGGCTCGCCGCGTTCGCCTGCAACCTGCGTCGCACCGCGACGCTGATCGGCGCCGCCGCTTGAGACAGGCGGACCCTGTCCGCAGCCGGGCCGGCGCAGGCGAAACCAGCGAGATCACTCCGATCGCAGCCAAACCCGCGCATCCATCCCTACCGTCTCTGCCTATCTCTGCGGACTTCAACGCCGACCCCACTCCCGCGCACAGGTCTCATCACCCATACCCACGGTCATACGGTGGATTCACGTGGTTGTCGCAACACTGTGGCGGAGGGTGCTGCGATGACGGGTCGACGGCGTTCGGATCGGGCTCTGCGAGCGAAGCTGCATTCGCCGGGGCGGCCTCCTGTGGCGCGGCAGGAGGATCGGCGACGGTTCTGGGCGCTGGTCGCCGAGGGGCTTTCGAGCGATGACGCGGCGATGGCGGTTGGAGTCTCGCAGCCGGTCGGGTTCCGCTGGTTCCGGGAGGCGGGCGGAATGGCACCAGTCGTCACGCCTGACCTGAACCGGGGGCAGGCGTCGGAACAGTCGCCGGGCTATCCCACCGAAGCCGGCAGCCGCACCAGGTTCGCGACGTCGCCGCCGGCGAAGAACGCCGCCACGTTTCCGAGTGCGGCCGAGAGTTTCTCCTCGAACGCATCGAGCGTGCCGGCGCTGATATGCGGGGTCAGCACCACGTTCGGCAGAGACAGGAGCGGATGGTCGGCCTGCGGCGGCTCGGCCTCGAACACGTCGAGCGCGGCGGCGAGCAGGCGCCCCTCGCGCAGTGCCGCCGCAAGCGCGGCCTCGTCCACCAGCCCACCGCGCGCGGTGTTCACCAGCACCGCGCCAGGGCGCATGCGCGCGATCGCTGCCGCATCGATCAGGTTGCGGCTCTCCGCCGTCACCGGCAGGTGCAGCGTGACGATCTCGGCTTCCGCGAGCAGCGCGTCCAGCGACGCTGCACGGCGCACCTTGAGACGCGCCTCGTCCGCCGCCGCCAGCGTCACGACGGGATCGAAGTAGATGCCCGTCGTGCCGAAGGCGGCAAAGCGTTCGGCCGCCGCCTGGCCGATCCGGCCGAAGCCCACATAGCCGACCACGCGGCCGGCGAGATTGCGTGACACCGGCCGCAGTGCGTTCACGTGCCACCGGCCGCGGCGCAGCTCGGCATCCGCGAAGGGCAGGCGGCGAAGTCCCGCGAGTGCGAGCAGCACGGTCATCTCGGCGACCGGCAGCGTCGTGCCCTGCGGCGTGGTGGCGAGCGGGATGCCGCGCGCGGCCAACCCCTGCCACGCCACCGTGTCCTGCCAGCCCACGCCCTGGTGCTGCGCGAACCGGAGCCGCCGCGCCGCCGCCAGATGCGCCTCGGTGAAGGGGCTCGCTGCCACCACGACCGCCTCGGCCTCGGCGGCGAGCGCGAGCCGCTCCGGCTCGTCGCCGGCGGCGAGCGTCAACAGTTCGAGCTCCGGCGGGGCGAGCCGGTGTAGCAGCGCATAGAGTTCGGGCGTGCCGACGCTCCAATAGGCGACGCGATGGCTCATGTCAGTCCACGAACCTGACGTCGGGACGCGACAGGCGCTCCTCGAGCCAGCCGGGCACCTTGGCGCCGCCGCGCACGGTCGCGTCCATCTCCGCCTCCTTCCTCCCGATCGCCGCGAGCTCGGCGCCGACCGCGGCCACGGTCGCGCGCGGCACCACGACCACGCCGTCGCCGTCCGCGACGACCAGGTCGCCCGGCGCCACGATCACGCCGCCGAGCACGATCGGCAGCCCGATGATCCCAGGCCCGTCCTTCTGCGGCGAATTGGGCGTCACCCCGCGCGCGAACACCGGGATCCCGACCGCATCGAGGCCGGGGATGTCGCGCACCACGCCGTCGGTGACGCAGCCGACGATGCCGGCGTTCTTCGCCATGCCGATGAGGATGTCGCCGGCGACCGAGGCACCCTCGAAGTCCTCGGTCGCGACCATCAGCACGTCGCTGTGCTTGGCGAAGCGCAGCGCGGCATAGGGGGCGAGGTTGTCCCGGCCACGCGACCATACGGGCAGCGCGGTGCCGACGATGCGCACGGCCTTCGTCACGGCACGGATACGATGGTCGATCGCGCCGCGCCGCGCCTGCGCGTCCACCACCCAGCCGGTCGGCGCGTCGCGGAACGGCGCGATCTCTGCGTCGGATGGCCGCGGCCAGTCACGACGGATGGTGAGCGCAGGAGCGTCTGCCACGGGATGTCCTCTCAGTTCTCGACGGTGATGTTGCCGCGCTTGATCACCTCGGCCCATTTGGCGCGCTCGCGGCGCTGGAACGCGGCGAGCTCGGCGGGCGTGGAGACGACCAGCTCGTAGCCGAGCTGCTGCATGCGCTCGGTCACGTCGGGCTGGCGAGCGGCCTTCGCCACCTCGGTGTGCAGCCGCTCGACGATCGGCGCGGGCGTGCCGCCCGGTGCGTAGAACGCAGCCCAGGTGTACGCCTCGAAGCCCTCGATGCCGGCCTCCTGCATGGTCGGGATCTCGGGCCGCGCGCGGGCGCGCTCGAGCGTGCCGACGCCGAGCGCGGTCAGCCGACCGTCGGCGATGAACGGCACCGCGGGCGGCAGCGCGTCGAACATGAAGGTGACGCGGCCCGCGACGAGGTCGGTCAGCGCCGGCGAGGAGCCGCGATAGGGCACATGGGTGACATCGACACCGGCGAGCTGGCGGAACAGTTCGCCGGCGAGATGCAGCGGCGCGCCGACGCCGGAGGAGGCGAAGGCGTGCCGGCCGGGCTCGCGGCGGAGCAGATCGAGCAGTCCCTTCACGTCGCGCACGCCGAGCGACGGCGGCACCAGCAGCACCAGCGGCACGCGCGCGATCAGGCTGATCGGCGCGAAATCCCGGTCCGGGTCGTAGCGCAGATCGGGCCGCAGCCCTGGCGCGATCGCCTGGGTGCTGACCGTGGTCATGAACAGCGTGTAGCCATCGGGTGTCGAGCGCGCGACCGCCTCGGCCGCGATCGCGCCGCCCGCACCGGGCCGGTTCTCGACCAGCACCGGCTGGCCGAGCCCGGTGTGCAGGTGCGGAGCGACCAGGCGCGCGACGATGTCCGGCACGCCGCCCGGCGCGAAGGGGATGAGGATGCGGATCGGCCCGGTGGGCCATGCGCCTTGCGCCTGCGCGGCGAAGGGCGCGAGCGCCGCGACGGCAAGCGCGGAACGGCGGGTGAGTGCGGTCATGGGGTCCTCCCTCAGTTGAGTCTGTGGCCGGTGGTGGCGTCGAACAGATGCAGCGCGTCGTCGGGCGCGAGCAGCGCGATCCGCTCACCGAGACCGGCGGGCGCTGTGCGGCCGGCGCGCAGCATGAGTTCGCGCTCCACCCCCGGCAGGCGGATGGACAGGATCGTCTCGGCGCCGAGCGGCTCGACGGCGACGACCTCGCCCACGAGCGGTGCGTCCGGGACCGGCACGAGATCCTCGGGTCGGACGCCGAGCGTGACGGGGCCGTCCGGCACCGATGCAGGACGCCTCAGCGCGGCCGCGCCGAGCCGCACCGCGCCACCCACGACGGTGGCGGGCAGCAGGTTCATCGGCGGGCTGCCGAGGAAGCCGGCGACGAAGGTCGTGGCGGGGCGGTGGTAGACCTCCAGCGGCGCGCCGATCTGCGCGACGCGGCCGTGATCCATGATGCAGATCCGGTCGCCCATCGTCATCGCCTCGACCTGGTCGTGCGTGACGTAGATCATGGTCGCGCCGAGGCGCCGGTGCAGCCGCGTGAGCTCCTGGCGCGTCGAGGCGCGCAGCGCGGCGTCAAGGTTCGACAGCGGCTCGTCGAACAGGAACACCTTGGGGTCGCGCACGATCGCGCGCCCGACCGCGACGCGCTGGCGCTGGCCGCCCGAGAGCGCGTGCGGCCGGCGCGCGAGGAACGGCTCAAGGCCGAGAATGGCCGCGGCGTCACGCACGCGGCGGTCGATCTCCGCCTTGGGCATGGAGCGGCGGCGCAGCCCGAACGCCATGTTGTCGTAGACGGTCATGTGCGGATAGAGCGCGTAGGACTGGAACACCATGGCGATGTCGCGGTCGCGCGCAGGCACCTCGTTCATCCGCGCGCCGTTGATCGCGAGTGTGCCCTCGGTGATCGGCTCCAGCCCGGCAATCATGCGCAGCGTGGTGGACTTGCCGCAGCCCGACGGCCCGAGCAGGACGAAGAACTCGCCATGCGCGATCTCCAGCGTGACGTCCTGCACGGCGGGGGCGCCGCCGCCGGCGTAGCGCTTGCCGAGACGGTCGAGCGTGACGGTCGCCATTACTTCACCGCCCCCGCCGTCATGCCCTGGATCAGCTTCTCGCTGAAGATCGCGTAGATCAGCACCACGGGCACGATGGCGATCATCAGCCCAGTGGCGATCATGCCGTAGTCCTCGAGCTGATCGCCCATGAACTTCTGGATTCCCAAGGGCAGCGTGCGCTTGGCGTCGTCGGCGATCAGCACCACGGCGTAGAGGAACTCGTTCCAGAGCAGGATGGTGTTGAGGATCACCACCGTGGCGATCGCCGGCATCGCCACGGGAAACGCGACCTTCCAGAACGTCGCCCACTCCGAGTAGCCGTCGATCCGCGCGGCGTCGAACAGGTCGGCCGGGATGCGCGCGAAGAAGCTCTCCAGGATGTAGACCGTCAGCGGCAGCTGCACCGCGGCATAGACGAGCGTCAGGCCGACGCGCGTGTCGTAGAGCCCCATGTTCGCGAGCGTCTGGAACAGCGCGATCACGGTGATCTGCGGCGGCAGCACGATGGTCGAGAAGATCAGCAGATAGACCACGCGATTGCCGGGGAAGCGGTAGCGGGCGAGCGCGTGCGCCGCCATCGCGCCGACCGTGGTCACGATCGCCACCGCCGAGAACACCACCATGATCGAGTTGGTGAAGTAGGCGTCGTAGCCGGAGGTCGTCCAGGCGGTGGCGAACTTGTCGAACCGCCAGGTCTCGGGCAGCGCGTAGGGCGCGGCCATGAACTCCGAGGTGGTGCGCAGCGAAATGGTCGCGACCCAGAGGAAGGGACCCGCGGCGAACATCGTCCAGAGGACAATCACCAGCATCACCGCCGCGCGGGCGAACACGCGCACCCACATCAGTATTCGAGCTTCTGCTGGCGGCGCACCATCCAGGTCAGCACGCCGACGAAGGCCATGACGATGACGAACCACACGGTCGCGATCGCTGAGGGATAGCCGAGATCGAAGGTGCTCCACTCGAAGGCGCGCTTGTAGACATAGGTGGAGACCGTCTCGGTGGACCAGAGCGGCCCGCCCTTGGTCGTGATCCAGACGAGGTCGAAGATCTTCATCTTGCCGACGAAACTGAGCACGAGCAGGTTCAGGATGGTCGGCAGGATCAGCGGCACCATCACGTGGACGAGCTTCGCGCCCCAGCCGCAGCGGTCGAGCTCCGCCGCCTCGATCACCTCGGTCGGCAGGGCGTGCAGGGCGGCGAGCAGCACCACCATGTTGAACCCGGTCCACATCCAGGTGGTGACCAGGATCAGCGCGGGGAGCGCGGTGGCGGTGGTGCCGAGCCAGGGCTGGACCCAGTCACCCAGTCCCACCGCGCGCAGGATCGCGTTCGCCGCCCCCCAGTCGTAGTTGTAGATCCACATCCAGACGATGCCGACAACGACGTAGCTCATCAGCACCGGCGTGAACCAGGCAATGCGGAGGAACCGCGCCGCCGGCACCTTGGCGTAGAGCGCGAGTGCCAGCAGCAGCGCGATCGACACTTCCAGGAACGGCGCGGCGAGCGCCCAGGTGACGGTATTGCGCACCGCGCGCCAGAAGGTGTCGTCCACCCAAAGCTCGGCGTAGTGGGCGCCGCCGACATAGGTCTCGCGCCGCGGCAGCACCTCGTGCACCGAGTTCCAGACCGTGCGGACGACGGGATAGGCGGTGAGGCCGAGATAGAACACCGCGGCCGGCAGGAGGAACGGGATGATCGCGCCCCAGGCCGGCCGCTCGCGCGTCAATGTCACCGTGCGGCCGTGGCCGCGTTCATCTGGCGCACCACTTCATCGACGCTCACCTGGCCCGAGATGAAGGCGTTGTTGACCACCTGGGTGAAGGTGTCGCGCGCACGTCCCTGCAGGATCTGCAGCGGGATGCCGAAGAAATACTCGCTGCCCTCGTTGGCGGCGGCGAGGTCGCGGAAATAGCCGGCGCGCGGTCCGGTCACCATGCCGACATCCACCTTGATGCCGGTCTGCACCATGACGTTCTGAAGCCAGAGCGCGCCCATCTCCGGCGTCGTGAAGGCGTTCAGGAACGCCTTGGCCTTGTCCGGATGGCGCGTGCCCGCGTTGATCACGTAGGAGCCGCCGACCGCGATGGTGCGGCACTTGGGGCAGGCCGCGTTGTCGGGAGCGGGCATGCGCAGGATGCCGAGCGGGAAGTCGGCCGGCTGGCCGCCCTGATCGGGTGGGTTGAAGGCCCGGCTGGTGTACCAGGACCCCATCGGGAAGAGGAGCGTGCCCGGATTGGTGTGGAAGTAGGTGTGGCTCTGGCCGAGCTGCAGCGTGGCCACGCCGGGCGGGAGGGCACGCGCATCGACCAGCGCGCGTACCGCGCGCAGGCTCTCGACCACACGCGGATCGTCCCACTTGATCTCGCCCTTCAGCAGGCGGCCGTAGTCCGCGCGGCCGAGCCGCATCAGCAACGTCTCATGGGTGAGGAACGCGCCGGGGAAGGGGCGGTCGCCGACACCGGCCGAGATCGGCACGATATTGCGCGCGCGCGCCTTCTGGACGATCTCGAGCAGCTGGCCGTGGGTGAACTGCAGGTTGGCCGGAATCTGCGCACCAAGCTCGGAGAGCATCTTCGTGTTGACGTAGAGCTCGACCGTCCAGGCCTCGAGCGGCAGTCCGTAGGGCTTGCCGCCATGGCTCCAGATCTCGCGCGCCCAGGTCTCGACGTTGGCCCAGTTGACGCCCTGCGAGAGGTCGAGCAGGAACCCGTTCTGGATGTACTCGACCTGATCAGGCTCGGCGTAGAACACATCCGGGCCCTGGCCAGCGCGCAGTGCGGTGCGCAATGCCGCATAGAGCGCGTTCTTCTCGTACCAGGTCGCGCGCACGGTCACGCCCGGATTGGCGGCCTCGAAGCGGCGGATCGCCTCCTCGATGAACTGGCGCTTCGGCTGCTCGGCCGCCCAGTGCGACCAGAGCGTGATCTCCTGCGCGGCCGCGGGTGCGGCGAGCCCTGCGGCGAACACGGCAGCGCCGAGCACGCTGCCCAGCATGGTGCGACGGAAAGCCATGACGTCTCCCCTCCTCCGGATCGGGCGTCGTACGCCCGCGGTTGGCAGCAATGGTCCGTGCGCCGGGGCAGACTGTCAACACGATTGTCGATAATTCGTCCGACTCAGCGCGACCAGCGCTGCGCGACCGCGACGACCAGCCAGTTCCCCGGCAGGGCGGCGGCGATCCAGACCCAGCCGTGCAGGCTGCCCGAGGCGATCCCGGAGACATAGGCGCTGACGTTGCAGCCGCCGGCGACGATGCCGCCCCAGCCGATCATCAGCCCGCCGATCACCGCCCCGGCCGCGCGGCCGAGGGTCAGCCCGCCGCGCCGGGCGAACCGGCCGGCCAGCGCCGCCGCCAGCATCGCCCCGGCCATCAGCGCCAGCAGCATCACCGTGGTGCGGTCGGCGAGCAGCGGGTTGAACAGCCAGTCGGCCCGCGTCGGTTCCTGCCACCAGGTCCAGAACGCCGGGTCGTCCCAGCCGAGCGCCTCGACGGCGAGGCTGCCCCAGAGCGGCAGCGCGGCGACGATCGCCCAGGGCCGGCCGGCGATCAGCAGGGTGGCGAGATTGAGCAGGGCGAGCCCCACCGCGCCCCAGAGCAGCGGCCACGGCCCGCGCAGCAGCCCGCCGCCGCCGCCGATCGGCTGCACCGCCCCGTGCTGCCGCCGCTCGAGCGCCGCGGCCGCGACCCAGGCGAGCGCGAGCGCGCCGAGGGTCACCGCGAGCGCCGGCGCCGTGCCGAGGATCCCCGGCAGCGAGACCGCGGGCAGTTCCGGCAGCCCGCCCCAGAGATCGACGGTGAGCGCCGCCGCCGTCGCGCCGACCACGGCGAAGGGCAGCGCGAGCATGGCGCCCGGGCTGCCGGCGCCGGCGGCGTAGCAGGTGCCCGAGACGCAGCCGGCCGCGACCTGCATGCCAATGCCGAACACGAAGGCGCCGAGCACGGTCGCGACGCCGAAGGGGAAGACGAAGCCGCGCGCCTCGAAGCCAAGGCCCGGGGCAGCGGCGAACACGGGCAGGAACAGCACTGCGCCGAGCCCGAGCAGCACGAGTTGCGCGCGCAGGCCCGCCGTGCGCGCCTCGGCGAACAGGCGCCGGAACGCGCCGGCGAAGCCGAAGGCGGCGTGATGCAGCACAAAGCCGAGCCCGGCGCCGACCAGCCAGAGCCAGCCATGCTGCGCGCCTTGCGCGCTGCCGACCCAGGCCGCGCCACCGAGGACCAGCGAGAGCGCCACCGCCACCGCCGGCGAGACCGGCAGGGCGCGCGAGTCAGAGCCTGCAAAGGTGACGCGATCCGGCATGCTGGTCCCGGTCCTCCGTGCCGTGGCGGACCGTCTATATGGGGATCGCCGGCGCCATCAATCCCGCCGCCGGCACATCGCGGCGACCCGCCGGCCTCAATCCGGGTCCGGTCGGCGGACCAGGATCTCGCGCTTGCCGACGTGGTTCGGCGGCCCGACCACGCCCTCCTTCTCCATCTGCTCGATCAGCTTTGCGGCGCGGTTGTAGCCGATCTGGAGATGGCGCTGGATGAAGCTGGTCGACGCCTTGCCCTCGCGCGCCACCAGATCGACGGCGCGGTCGTAGAGCGACGTCTCGTCGCTCTCCTCGCCGGCGAGCGGCCCGCCCAGGCCGGGCAGCGCCGTCTCGCCCGCGCCGGCCGAGGCATCCGCCTCGGTCACCTCGTCGAGATACTCGGGCTCGCCGAGTTCCCGCAGATGCGCCACCACCGCCTCGACCGCGCTGTCCGCGACGAACGGGCCGGGCACACGCATGTTGC
>NZ_JBHYDW010000111.1:0-13099 GCF_051860475.1 Elioraea sp.
CGCGGTCTACAACCTGACGCTGTCGGAGCGCCGTGCCGATGCTGTGCGCGATTACCTGGTGCGGAACTTCGGCATCAGCGGCACCAGGCTGGAGACCATCGGGCTCGGTCAGACTGCGCTCGCAATTCCGACCGGGGACAACGTGAACGAGCCGCGCAACCGTCGCGTGCACATCGTCAATATCGGCAGTTAGGCGCGCCGGTTCGTGACGGGCGGGCCGGCCGGTCGCGCATCAGCCACGCCCCGGCCGGAGCCGGCCGGGGCCTTCCCGCCCTAGTCGCGTGCGGCGCCGGGTCGACGACGACGCCACCGTCGTGCTGCGCCGGCCGGAGGGCGGCGCCAGCCGGCCGAAGCCCGTGCGCCGGAGCCGTGCCCCATGGATCGCCGCCGCGCTGCTGGCGCTGGCGGTCGTGGCGGCCGGGGGGGGGTGGCTCTGGCTCGAACGCGTCGCACCACCGCCCCCTGCGCCCGCCCCGGTCGCCGAGGCGCCCGCGCCGCCGGCGCGTATCGATCCCTCGCGGCTCGCCGATGCCGCGACGATCCTCGCCCATCGCGCGACCGCGCTGACCGTGTTCCGGGTCGCGGACAATCCGCGCATCCTGGTGTTCGACTTCCCGAGCCTCGCCGAACAGGGGCGGATGCTGAACCGGATCGCCGCACTGGTCGAGAAGGAGGGCCTGCCGCGTGATCGCGTGCTGACCGACGCCGAACTCGCCGCGGCGATCGCCGAACGGGGCGAGACCGAGGAGACCTTCTATTTCGGCCACAACTACCGGGTGACCGACCTCGCGCGGTTCTTCGCGCTCGCCGCGCGCGACGGCGTGGCGCTGAACGAGGCCGAGCGCCGTCTTGCCGTACTGCTCGCCGACACCGGCCTCGCGCCGCCCGGTCCGGACGGGCTGCCCCGGCCGGCGGGTGAGGGGGCGGTCGTGTCGCTCTCCGCGGTGGAGGCGCCGGAGGGCGCGGCGGCGGGTCGGCTGGTGATCGATCCGTCCGTGCGTGCGAGCATCCTGCGCCACGAGCTCAGCCACGGCGAGTTCTTCACCAACCCGACATTCGCCACCCATGTCGCGCACTGGTGGCGCGAGCGCCTGACGGAGTCCGAGCGCGCTGCGTTCCGCCGCTTCCTTGCCGCCGGCGGCTATGACCCGGAGGTCGAGGAGGTGATGATGAACGAGGCGATGGCCTATCTGATCCACACGCCCGATCCGCGCTTCTTCAACGCCGCCGCGCTGGGCGTGTCCGCCGCACAGCTCGAGGACATGCGCGTCCGCTTCAACGACGGGCTGCCGGCGACGTGGCTGTCCCGCGCCTGGCCGCGTCAGCGCTCGGCGACCTCCACCATCAGGACCTGCGCGGCGACGCGGCCGGCGCGGCCGTCGCCGAGGCGCTCGCGCAGGGCGGCGAGATACGCCTCCGACCGCTCGAAATCCTCGCGCGCGCTCTCGAACAGCGGCCGTTCCGAGGCGAGCGCCACGATCATCTCGGTGCCGTAGGGCGGACCGATCTCCCAGCGCGGCCCGCCCTCGGCGGGATCGCCGAGCGAGACGCGCGCGCCGGGTGCGAAGCTGCGCGCCCCGTCCCCGCTGTTCGGATGCAGGTGCACCACCTCGCCGTCATGGGTGAAGTAGCTGACCCGGAGATAGGCGGGAAAACGCGGCATCCCGACCCGCACGGTCAGCAGGTCGCCGAGCACCAGCCGACGCCGGTCGCCGGCCAGAGCCACCGACAGCCCGCTCGGTGGCTCGCCGAACACGTCGGCGACCGGGCGGAGTAGGTCGAGCGCGTCGCAGTAGGGGCCCTCGAAGCCCCGTACCCGCCAGTCGATGTTCTCCCACGGCACGCCGGCCGAGGCGACGCGGAGCCTGAGCGCCGACTCCCCGCCGCCTGCCTCGGCGAAGCCGGTGAGCCGCACGCGGTCGGTCCCCTCGATCGTGCCCGCGACCAGGCTGCACCGGCTCGCCGCGATGGCGCCCGCGACGGCGCTGCGCAGCGTCGCGGCGGTGGGCCCGAGGGCGAGCTGCTGGCGCGGCGGTTCGCTCGGCGCCGGCACCACGGGCGGCGGGGCCACCGGCGCGACCCGGGGCTCGGGCGTCGGCGGCTGCGGCGCCGGCGGCGTCGGGGCTGCCTGTTGGGCCGGGGGCGCCGGTGCGGGAGGCGCTGCAGGCTCCGCCTGCTGCGGCGCGGTCGGGGGCGGCGATGGGGTCGGCTGCGCTGGCTGGGTCGGGGCCGGGGTCGGTGTCGGCGGCGGCGGTGTCGGCTGGAGCACCGCGGGCGGCTGGGTCGGAGCCGCGGGCTCCGGGCGCGGCACGATCGGTGGCGGCGCCGCAACCTGCGGCTGCGCGATCGGACCGATCGGCGGCGTGGGCGGCGGCTCGGGCTCGCGGATCAGCAGGAACCAAGCGGCGGCGGCCGCCGCGCCGAGCCCCAGTACGCCACCGGCGATCGCTGCGCCCGGCGACCCGCGCGTCCTGCCGGCCGTGCCGGGCGCGGCCGGCGGGGCGGAGGGTGGGGTCGGCGGCGGCGCAGCGGGACGGCTCACCACGGTCGCGTCGCGGTCCGCCGCGGTGATCGCGGCCAGCGGGTCCTGCTCGGCGCCGCGCACGGCCTCGGCGAGTGCAGCGCGGAAGGCGCTCGCGCTCTCGAACCGGGCCTGCGGCCGTTTCGCCATGGCGCGCGCCACCACCGCGTCGAGCCCGGGCGGCACGGCGAAGCTGATCTCGGAGGGCTTCGGCGGCTCGACCGTCAGCGCCTTGTGCATGATCGCGCTGAACGTCCCGTCGAACGGCCGGTCGCCGGTCAGCAGCTGATAGAGCACCACGCCCGTGGAATAGAGGTCGGTGCGCAGATCGACCGGCTCGCCGCGGAACTGCTCGGGCGACATGTAGGCAGGCGTGCCCATCACGGTGCCGGCCTGGGTCATGGTGCTGGACTCGATCCGGGCAATGCCGAAATCGGTGACCTTCACCTGGCCGGACTTCGTCAGCATCACGTTCGCGGGCTTGATGTCGCGATGGATGATGCCCTTCTCGTGCGCGTGCGCGAGTGCCGCGAGCAGCTCGTCCATCACGCGGCCGACTTCCTTCAGCGGCAGCCGCTCGCCCTTGTCGAGCAGGCCCTTCAGCGAGCCGCCCTCGACATACTCCATCACCAGATAGGCGAGCCCGCCCTGCTCACCGTAGTCGTAGACCTGCACGACGTTCGGGTGCGACAGCCGCCCGGCGGCCTGCGCCTCGCGCTTGAAGCGGGCGATCTCCTCGGCCGTTTCGGCATCGCCCGCATCATCGAGCTTGATGGTCTTGATCGCGACCGTGCGGTCGATCACCGGGTCGATGGCGCGCCAGACCGTGCCGGCGGCGCCGCGGCCGATCGCGGACAGAATCTGATACTTGCCGAGGCTCTGGCCTTCCATCGCGGGGCCTGCTGTGGATGCTCGTGTGAGTCTGCCCCATGATCGGCAAGCGGGAAACACCCGATTCGGCGAGGGGTGGGCCGACCGCCACCGGCCGGTTGATCGGAGCGATACAGGAACGGTTGTTGCCGGGAGGAGCCCATGATAGCGTCGGCCATCGTTTGGGGGAGCGAATGACGCGAGGCCGGTTCCGCGTGTGCCGGACGGCAGGACAGCGGGGTCGGGGACGCGGGACCATCCTGGCTCTGGCGCTCGCGATGGCGCCGCCCGGCGCCGCCTCCGGCCAGCCGGCGGCGCCGCCGGTGCTCGCTCCGCCGGCGGAGCGCGTCACGGTCCCGCCTCCGCCGCGGCCCGAGCCCGGGGTTCCGGTTCCCGCCGCGCCGGCGGTCGTGCCGGCCCCCCCGGGCGCGGAGACGGTGCGCTTCACCCCGCGCGCGATCGTGGTCGACGGCGCGACCGCGATCCTCCCCGACCGCATCGAGGCCGAGACAGCGCGCCTGGTCGGCCGCGAGGTGACGGTCGCGGAGATCTTCGCCCTCGCCCAGCGGCTCGAGCGGCTGTACCTCGATGCCGGGTACTTCCTCAGCCGCGTCGTGGTACCGCCGCAGCGCGTCGAGGACGGAGTGGTGCGGCTCCGCGTGATCGAGGGCGGCATCGCCGAGATCGAGTTCGAGGGCGATATCGGCCCGGCGATCGCGCAGGTGCGCGCCTTCGCCGCCCCGATACTCGCCGAACGGCCGCTCTCGGTCGCGACGCTGGAGCGCGCGTTGCTGCTCGCCAACGACATCCCGGGCGTCACCGCTGCCGCGACGCTGCGTCCCGGCACCGTCGAGGGCGCACCGCAGATGGTGATCAGTCTGACGCGGAAGCCCTATGACGGCGTGGTGGTCTACGACAATCGCCAGTCGCGGCTGCAGGGTCCGACCCAGCTGTTCGCGCTCGGCGCGCTCAACAGCTTCACCCGTTTCGGCGAACGGAGCGAACTGCTGATCGTCTCGACCGCGCTGCGCGGCCAGCCGGAGCAGCGGCGGGAGCAGAACTTCGTCCAGGTGAACCTGTCCGGCTTCATCGGCGGCAGCGGGCTCTCGGTGCGTGCCTTCGCGGGCGGCGGACGCACCGAGCCCGGCACGCCGCTCGCCGAGATCGGCTATCGCGGCAACGTGTTCGTCGGCGGGATCGGCCTGAGCTACCCGCTGATCCGTTCGCGCGCGACCACGCTCACCATCACCGGCCAGGCCGACATCTACCAGGCGGACTCGCAGGAGGAGGCGCAGCGCGCGCTGCAGCAGCGCACCGAGGCACGCTATCGCACGGTCAGGATCGGCGCCGAGGCAAGCTTCCGCGACGAGTGGCTCGGCATCACCGGCGTGCGGGCAACGTTCCACCGCGGGATCGACGGCTTCCGTGCCACGCCCTCGGACGTGACCGCGCTCGCGCCGCGGCCCGGCGCCGAGGCCGGCTTCATCAAGTGGACGGCCGAGGTGTCGCGGCTTCAGGCGCTGTTCTCCGCCGGGCGCTGGGCGTTCGACGTGCTCGGCGTGATCGCGGGGCAGTACACCGACCATCTGCTGCCACAGCAGGAGAAGTTCTTCCTCGGCGGCGATCGGCTCGGGCGCGGCTTCTTCGCCGGCGAGGTCACCGGCGATCGTGCGGTGATCGGATCGATCGAGCTGCGCGCCACCTCTGAGCTCCGCCTGACCGAGGCCGATGCGGAGGGCCTGCCGACGCAGTTCTACGGGTTCGTCGATCTCGGCCGGGCGTGGGATCGCGCCGCGCCGGGTCTGCCGGAGCCGGCCGCCATACCGATGCGTTCCCTCGGCCTCGGCGTGCGCATGGACATCCGCTCCTGGCTGACGCTCGAACTCGAAGGTGTGCGCCGCCTCACACGCGAGTTCGCTGGCGCGAACGTGCAACCTCTGTCACTGTACGCAGGGTTCTTCAGGCTCACCGGTCGCTTCTGAGGCGACATCACATGGGGAGGGGGGCGACGAACCGGGCCATGATGATGCGCGGCCCCTGCGGACTGAGACTGCTGCTCGCGTCGTGCACGGCGTTGACGGCGCTCTCGCCCATACAACTGCATGCCAATCCGCAGGGCGGTACGGTGGTGGCGGGACAGGCCGGCATCGAAACGCCGGCGCAAGGGCATCTGGTGGTGCGGCAGGGCAGCGCGCGCGCGGTGATCGACTGGCGCAGCTTCTCGATCGGGCAGGGCGAGCACACGCAGTTCATCCAGCCTTCGACCTCCTCGGTCGCGCTCAACCGGGTGACGGGCCCCGACCCCTCCGTGATCGCGGGCAGACTGTCCGCGAACGGAAGGATCGTGGTCCAGAACGAGGCCGGCGTCACCTTCTCCGAGGGCGCGCAGGTCAATGCCGCGAGCATCCTCGCCACCACCTCGCGGATCGACGCGGCGCGGCTGATGGCGACCGGAGAGGTGGCGGCGACCCTGCCCGGACGTGTCGCCGGGGCGCGGGTCGAGAACCAGGGCGAGATCACGGTCGCCGATACCGGTGTGGCGGCCCTGGTTGGGCCCGAGGTGCGCAACGCCGGCCGGATCGTCGCGCGCGAGGGCCGCGTCGTGCTCGGCGGGGCAGAGACCTACACGATCGATCTCGCCGGTGACGGGCTGGTGGCATTCGAGGTGCGCGACCCGGTGTCGCGCGCGCCGTCGGATGGCGGCGCGGTGGTGGTGAACACCGGCACGCTCGAGGCGCCGGGCGGGCAGGTGGTGGTCTCGGCGCGCGCCGCGCGCGGCGTGGTCGATGACGTGATCTTCGCCGGCGGCCGCATCGCCGCCACCGCGGTGCATCAGCAGGGCGGCACGATCGTCCTCGGCGGCGGCGACGCCGGCGCGGTGACGATCGCCGGCACGCTCGACGTCTCGGGCCAGGGCGCGGGTCAGCGCGGCGGCACGGTGGATGTGCGCGGCGAGCGGATCGCCGTGCGATTGAGCGCGCGGATCGACGCCTCGGGGCGTGCCGGCGGCGGCACGGTGCGGCTCGGCGGCGATCTCCAGGGCCAGGGGCCGGGGCAGACGTCGCGCAGCGTGATCGTCGACCGCGACGCGGCCATCCTCGCGGACGCGACCGGGCAGGGCGATGGCGGCACGGCGATCATCTGGTCCGACGAGACGACGCGGTTCTGGGGCCGGATCAGTGCGCGCGGCGGGCCCGAGGGCGGCGATGGCGGCTTCGCCGAGGTCTCGTCCAAGGGCTGGCTGGACTATCGGGGCGTGGCGGATCTCCGCGCCACCCTCGGCCGCGCGGGCGTGCTGCTGCTCGACCCGGCCGATCTCAGGATCGCGAACGCGGCATCGAGTGACGTGACCGGAGCGTCGCCATTCCAGCCGGTCGGCGACGTTGCGCTCTCCATCCTCGACGTGGGCGTACTGGAGGGCCAGCTCGCGGCGTCCGACGTGATCGTGCAGACGGTCGGCAGCACCGGCGGCGGTACCGGCCTGATCGAGATCGACGCCGATATCGCCATCACGTCCGGACGCACGCTGACGCTGACGGCCGCGGGCGGGATCACGCTGAACGGCGGGCGCAGCATCGGCACCGGGGGATCGGCGGTCCTGGTGATGCAGTCGGGCCGCGCGGGCGCCGGCGGCGGCATCACGCTCAGCGGCTCGATCGCGCTCGGCGGGGCCGGGCGGCTCGAGCTCGACGCCCTGGGTGGCGGCACCGGCCCGGGTGGCGCGATCACGCAGCCGGCCGGCACGATCTCGGCGAACGAGCTGCTCGCGCGCGCTGCGGGCGGGGTGTCGCTGACCAGTGCCGCGGTCGAAACCATCGCTGGCAGCGCCGGCGGCGCATTCGGCGTGGCGAGCCCTGCGCCCAGCATGGCCGTCGGCACGGTCGGCGGCGTTGCCGGGATCAGCGCACCCGGCCAGACCGTGGGACTCTCGGCCGGGACCAGCCTGACGATCAGCCAGGCGATCAATGCTGGTACCGGCGTGGTCAACCTCGTGACCGGCGGGGCCGGTGGGCTGCTGACGGTGGACGCCACCGTGACGGCCGGCCGGGTCGGGGTCAGCACGGACCGGATCGCGGTGAACGCGCCGCTCGGTGCCGGCGCGACCGATATCGACATCGTGCCGACCAACCCTGCGCGCTCGATCCTGGTCGGAGCGGGCGGAACGGAGCTGAGCACCACGAGTGGCGACAGCACGACGCTCGCCGTGAACCAGGACGAGTTCAACCGGCTCGGCTCGGCGACCGCCGCCGTCCGGCTCCGCACCACGGGCGGCACGATCACGGTCCAGGGCAGCGGCGCCCCGGACGCGACCGGGCTCGATCTCGGCAGCCGCCGGCTGACCCTGCAGACCGAGAACACGAGCGCCGCGGCGATCGGGCAGGATCGGCGCATCATCGGCGGTGCGGGGTCCGCGCTCGCGGCGATCGCCTCCGCCGGCGGCGTCATGCTGAGCGACCCCGGCAACGGCATCCCCACCCTTGCCGGCCGCGCCGGCGGGCCGGGCAGCACGTTCACCTACGTGAGCGCGGACGGCGTGACGGTCGGTACCGTGCAGGGCGGCGCGGCCGTCCCGAGCCTGTCCGGCATCGTCACCGGCGGCGCGCCGGTCAGCCTGACCGTCAACGGGGCGCTCGCCGTGGACCAGCCGGTCTCCGCGCCCGGCGCGGCGGTCTCGATCACCAACACCAGCACCGCTCCGATCAGCCAGTCCGCGGTCGCTCCCATCACGGCGGCCACGCTGACGATCCAGTCCGGCGGCCCGGCCCTGCTCGCCGCGTCGGCCAGCCAGGTCGGCTCTCTGGTCGCGAACACGGATGGCGGCCTCCAGTTCACCAACCAGCAGAACTTCGACGTCGCGGTCCGGAACACCGGCGGTGGCGCGGTTGGCATCACTGGCCAGGCCAACCTCACCTTGGTGGACGCGGGGCCGGGCGGGCCTGACGGGGCCCGCAATGAGGCTGGGTCGCTCGCCCTGGTCGCGGGCGGCACGCTGAGCGTCGACCGCCCGATCTTCGCCACCGGTACCGCCACCCTTGGCGGCGCGCAGGTGACCGTGAACGACACCGTGGTCGCGCCGACGGTGGTGGCAGCTGCGGACGCTCTGACGATCAACCCGATCACCGGTGTCCTGGGCGACGCGACGGTGCAGCGGGTGGTGCTGCGCACCCGCACCGCGGGTCGGCCGATCAGCCTTGGCGGCGTGGCGCCGGGCGCGCTGGTGCTGGACGCGGCCCAGTTCGACCGGATCGGCGTGGGTGCGGGTCTCTACAGCCTGCGCGTCGGCAGCCTCGGCGGTGCGGAGCGGCCCGGCGAGCAGGCCAGCGGGACCCTCACGATCCGCGGTGTCGGCGCGCCTCTCGCGGGCCGCGACGTCACGCTGGAGGCGGGCATCGCGGACGGGTCCGGCGTGGCCGTCACCCAGCAGGCACTTGCCCCGGTCATCGCCAACAGCCTGATCGTGCGGAGTGCGGCGGGCTCGGTGCTGCTCGCTGTGGCCGACAACCAGGTGGGGGCGCTCGCCGGCGCCACGCTGGGCGCGAATGCGGACTTCGAGTTCGCGAGCCTCGGCACCCTGCGGCTGGATCAGCTGGCGCACGGCCCGGACGCGCCGGTGGCGGGCGTGACGGCCACGCGCACGGTCCGGCTGCGCAGCAGCGTCGGGACCGTGGAGCAGACCCCGACGGGCCGCATCGTCGCCCAGAGCCTGGTCGCACGCGCCACGAACGGCGCCGTTGACCTCACCGGATCGGGCGCGAACAGCGTCGGCACGATCGCGGGCGACGCCGTGAGCGGGTTCCGCTATCGCGACGCCGGCAGCACGACGGTCGGTGCGGTCGCGCCGAGCCTCGCGTTCCCGGGGCTGGCCAACGGGCTCTCGGTCACTGGCGTGGGCGCGCCGATCTCGCTGATCGCGGGGACCGACCTCACGCTCGCCGCGCCGGTGGTCGGTCCCGTCGTGCGGTTGGACGCCGGGCAGGATCTGACCCAGACCGCGGCCGGTCCCGTCATCGCGGACGCCCTGCTTGCCCGCGCCGGGCGTGACGTGCTGCTCGACGGCCAGAATGGCCTTGTGCCGCCGGGTGCGCCGGGCGGGCCCGCGGGCAACGACGTGCAGACCCTGGCCGCGCAGGCGGGCCGCGATCTCTGGTATCGCAGCGCCCCCGGGTTCACGGTCGGGCTGGTCGGGGATGATCCCGGCCTGGCCCCCGATACCACCGCGGTCTCGGGTGCGGTCGGGGCGACCGGCGGTGCGGGCGGCGCGGTGCGGCTCGCCGTGACGGACGCGGGCGGCGTGATCACGGCAAGCCAGCCGGTCGTCGGCCAGGCGGTGGAGCTTGCCGCCGATGGGCTCTTGCTGGCCGCGCCGGTCGGCGCGGCAGCCGAGGCCGTCGTCGTCCGGCCGTTCACCGCGGGGCGCCCGATCACGCTCGGCAGCCTCTTCCCCTTCGACCCGCTGATCTCGCTCGCCCTCACCGCCGCGTCGATCGACCAGCTCGGCGGCCCGACGACCACGCTGCGCTTCGGCTCGACCGGCAACGCGACCGAGGCGGCCTCGGGCCAGCTCCTCGTGCGCGGGACCGGCGGCAACCCCGGCACCGGCATCCGCGTCAACCGCGCCGGCCAGCCGGGCGACGCGCGCAGCTTCGTGCTGGAGAGCGGCGCTGGGGCGAACGCCATCATCCAGACCGGTCCGATCACGGGCGGGGCGAGCGCGACGCTGGTCGCAGCGGCGCCGGCAGGCGAGGTGCGGCTCGACGACACCGCGAACGATGTCGGCACGATCGCCGGCACCGCCGGCACGGCTGGGTTCCGCTACCGCGCCGGCGGAGCGGTCACGGTGGGGCAGAGCGCATCCGTTTCGGTCGGCGCCGGGATTCCGCTCGTCACTGCCGGGCGTGACGGCATCCAGCCGAGCGGGGCCTCGCTCCCGATCACCCTTCTCGCCGGCGGCAATCTCGGCATCGCGCGGCCGCTCGACGCCGGGACGCAGACGATCCGGCTGCAGGCCGGCGGAGCACTGACCCAGGGCGCTGACGGGACGCTCTCGGCCGGTGCGCTGCTCGCGCGCGGTGCCACGGTCGACCTCACGACGGCCGCGAACGCGGTCGGGGTGGTGGCGGGGGATTCCATCTCCGGCTTCCGGTTCCGCAACCAGGGCCCGCTCACCGTCGGCGCGGTCACGGACGATGGGCCTCTGCCGGTGTTCGGGGCCACCGGCGTGGTCAGCCCCTCTGGCAACGCGCCGATCACCCTGGTTGCGGAGAGCGGCACTCTGTCGCTGGATTCGCCGGTGAATGCCGGGCTCGGTACGGACAGCATCGTGCGCCTGCGGGCCGGCGGGACGCTGAGCCAGGGTGGCTCGGGCTTCGTTGTCGCCAGCGAGCTGCTGGTGCGCGCCAATTCGGTCCTGCTCGACCAGACCAACCTCGCCGTCACCCTGTCAGGCGAGGCGGTCTCGCAGTTCCGCTTCAGCAACTTCGCCGCGCTGACCCTCGGCGAGGTGGCCGGCGACGGCGCGCTGGTTGATGGGCAGACGGGGGTACGGCTCGGGGCGGGGTTCGGCACGCTGACGCTCATTGCCGGGACCGGCGGCGGCACTGGCGGTCTGCTGCTCGACCGCCCGCTCGATGCCGGCACCGGGGCGGTGACCCTCCAGGCCGGCGGCGGCGCCAACAGCCATGTCCAGCAGACCGCGACGGGCGGGATCACCGCGGCGACGCTCGAGGCTTTCGCTCCTGCCGGCGCGGTCGATCTCGCCAGCGCGGGCGCCGCGAATGCCGTGGGCGGCATCGCCGGCCTTGGGGTGAGCGGGTTCCGCTTCCGGGCCGCCGGCCCGCTGAGTGTCGCCGCCGGCGGCATCGGCACCGCCGGCGCGCCGCTGACGCTCGTCTCCGGCGGCACGCTGACTCTCGCCGGCCCGCTCTCGGCCGGCACTGGCACGATCCGCCTGCGCGCGACCAGCGGCGACATCGTCCAGACCGGGGGGACGATCTCCGCCGGCGCGCTCGCGCTCAGCGCCGAGGCCGGCAGCATCGACGTCCGCCAGCCCGGCAACGCCTTCACAAGCTTCGCCGGCGCCGCACTTGGCACGCTCGCCTTCGATGCGGCGGGCGCGCTGACGATCGCGGCGATCGGCGCCGACGGGCCGGCCGAGAGCCAGCTCGGCGTGGTCGCGCCGCTCGCGGTGCTGGTGCCGGCCTTCGCCGGCGCGACCTCCACCGCCGGCGCGGTCGAGATCAGCGCCGGCGGGACGCTGACCGTGCCCGGCACCGTCCAGGCCGGCACCGATGTCGTGCTCAGCTCGACCCAGGACCTCGATATCTCCGGCACCGTGCTTGCGGCCGGCGATGCCGATCTCGGCGCGAGCGGGACGCTCAGCCTCACCGGCCTGCTCGACGCGGGTGGCGCCGCGACGCTGACGACGCTCCAGAGCCTCACTGTCGGCGCCACGGGCAGCGTGCAGTCCGGCGGGGCGGCAACGCTGACCTCGACGGGCGCGACGACGATCTCCGGCCAGGTGGCGGCCGGGGCGGGCGCGACGCTGGACGCGGGCGGCGACCTTGTGGTGGCCGCGGGCGGGATCGTGCAGTCGACCGGCGCTGCGACGCTCATCGCCACCGGCCCACTGGTGGTTCAGGGTGCGGTGGCGGCGGGCGCCGATGCCACATTGACCGCGGGGCAGTGGATTTCGGTTCCGGGCTCGGTGGTCGCCGGCGGACTGGCGACGCTGACCGCGGGGTCGGACCTGTTCGTTGGTGGCACGATCGCAGCCGGGTCCAATGCGGTCCTCGGCGCCGGCGGCAACCTCGAGGTGTTCGGCGGCGGTCTGGTCCAGACCGCCGGCAGCGCGAGCATCGACGCCGCGAATGCGCTGATCGTGGACGGCGTGGTCGACGCCGCCGGCGACGCCGTCCTGACCTCGGGCAGCTTCATGCTGGTGTTCGGGTCCGTGCTCGCGGGCGGAACCGCGGCGCTGACGGCAGGGTCAGACCTGTTCGTCCCAGGAACGGTCGTGGCCGGCGCCGATGCCGATCTGAGCGCCGGCAGCGGCATGGCCCTGGCCGCGGGCAGCCTCGTCCAGTCGGGCAGCGCGACGACGCTCGCCTCGGGCGGCGACATGGCAGCCGACGGCACCGTCGATGCGGGCGCCGATCTGGCCGCGACCTCCGGGCAGCAGATCGCGGTCGGCGGCGCACTGAGCGCAGGCGGGGCGGCGAGCCTCGATGCGGCGGCCGGGATCGGCATCTCCGGTGCCGTCCTCGCGGTGACGGACGCGACGCTGACCGCAGGGCAGTCCCTGACGATCGCAGCGCCGGGCACGCTCCAGGCCGGCGGCGCGGCTGCGCTCGTGGCGCCGGGTGCCATCGTCGTCGACGGCAGCGTGCAGACCGGCGCGGGCGCGACCGTGACCTCCGGCCAGCAGATCGCCGTCGGCGGCAGCGTGATCGCGGGCGGTGATGCCGTGCTGGATGCGCCGGCTGCGATCTCGGTTGCCGGTCTGCTGCGCTCCGGCGCCGCCTCCGTCCTCACCGCCGGGGGGGCGATCGGCATCGGCGGGCTGGTCGATGCCGGCACGACTGCGACGCTGCTCGCCGGGCAGAGCATCACCGTGCCGGGCGGCGTGGCCGCCGGGCTCGACGCAGTCCTCGACGCCGCCACCACGCTCACGGATCTGGGCACGATCAGTGCCGGGCGCGACGTGCTGCT
>NZ_JBHYDW010000111.1:13109-15530 GCF_051860475.1 Elioraea sp.
CCATGCTGATCGGCGGGGCGAGCGTGCTCGCAGGGCAGGACGCGATCCTGACCGCTGGCGGGCCGCTCACCGTCACGGGGTCCATCGTCGCCGGTGCCGACGCGATCCTGACGAGCGGCGGCGATGTCGCGATCACCGGCAGCGTGATCGCGGGAGCGGATGCGCTGATCGGGGCGGCGGGCGGCATGACCGTCGCCGGCGGCGTCCGTGCCGGACCGGGGGGGGTGCTCATCCTCGGCTTCGGCACCGACTTCACGCTGAACGGCGCGCTCGGTGCGCCCGATGGGCGGATCCTGATCCGCCGCGCCGTGCAGATCCCGGGCGGCACCGGCACCATCGATCTCAACGGCGGCGGCCTCCAGTTCTCGCTCGGCGGGGACCCGCAGATGATCGTGATCGACGCGAGCGGCGATCTGCGTCCGCTCGGCACGCCGGACCCCGGCACCGATGTCGGGCTGCTGCGCGGCGTGCTCGCGGGGCTGATCCTCCAGACACCCGACCAGATCGCCGCCGCCCGCGTCGTCCGGCTGAACGGGTTCCCCTCCTTCGTTGCGCGCGTGACCGGCACGCAGACCGAGTTCGGCCGCCTCGGCGCCGACAGCGCGCAGAGCGACGTCGAGGTCAAGCTCGGCGCGATCAACGCGCCCGGCACGCTGCTCTACGTGTTCGGCGAGGACGGCACGGTCACCTCCAATCCGGGCTTCGTGGACTCGCTGACCCTGCGGGCGATCGGCGTCTACGTGAACGCAGCCGCGGAGGTGAGGATCTTCGGCGTGATCAACGGCGTGGCCGGCGACGCGGCGTCCACCTTCGTGCAGCGGCTCGGCGACCCGCAGTTCCGCCAGCTGATCAACAACTGCGCGATCGGCACCATCGGCTGCACTTTCCTGCCGCTGAACCAGGAGCCGGCGATCTACATCCCGCCCGTCGTCATGCTGGAGGCGGGCGCGCCGCGCTTCGACGAGAGCTCGGTGCCGATCGTCAACACCGGGCCTGAGGACGTGCTCCGCTCCGGCGAGCCGGGCGAGGAGGAGGACGAGGACGAGGAAGCCGCGGCGGCGCCGCAGGAGCCGGCCACGGGAGGCGCGGGATGATCCGGCTGCGGTACGGTCTGCTGGTGCTCGCGCTTGCGGGCTGCGCCGGTCCGCCCGGCACTGTCGGGACAACCGGCGCCGGCCCGGCCGGACCGGCGCTCGGTGATGCCGGCACCACGCTGGCCGGCGAGGCGTGCAGCTTCCGTCGGGTCGGAGGGGCACAGAACCGCGTGGAGATCCTGTGCGGCACCTGGACCGCACCCTCGGCGCGGCTGTTCTCCGCGCCCGGCCGGCAGAACCCGATGGCGGCCGCCGTGAGCCCGGGGTTTGAGGACTACCTCGCCGCAGTCGCGCTGTGCCAGCCGGCGCGTCCTGCCCAGGTGCTCGACAACATTCCGGCGGCGGTGCGCGAGTGCCGACGGCGCGGCGGCGGCGTGCCCCACCTCGCGCTGGTGGCGAGCATCGACGGCACGACCTGGTTCGCCGACGGCGTGACCACCGCCCTGCCGGCGATCGAGGCGACGCTCGCCGCGCTGTCCGGACGCCGCGCGACCGCCACGGTCGCCGCCACGGGCGCCGAGGGGACGCGGGTGCTGGCACTCCAGGTGCGCGGCGATTTCGGCTCGGGCGATGTCGGCCGCTATGACGGGTTGATGCTGCTGGGCTCGCGCCAGAACATCGACCAGGACTTCACCGGTGCCGAAGCGTCCTTCCGCGACGCGCTTGCGCTGCACGGGCGGCTGTTCGGCGCCGACAGCCCCGACCGTGCCGACGCGATGGCGCATCTCGCGCTGCAGCTGTCGAATCTCGGCCGCTACGAGGAGGCGGACGCGCTGTTCGCCACCGCCGCCGAGATCGCCCCGAACGGCTCCGACCCGCAGCTCGCGGCCCGGGTCGCGCATTACCGCGCCTATCATGCGCGCAACCGCGGCCGCGCGGCGGAGGCGGCGCGCTTCGCCGCCGAGGCCGAGCGGCGCTATCTCGCCGCAGCGCCGAACCTGCAGCGGACGCTGCCCACGCTCGACCTCTCCGGCACCGCACCGCGTGCCGCGCCCCGCCTCGGCGCCAATCCGCGCGACCTCAGGCCGTTCATCCCGCTCTCGCTGGTGCGTGACCACGAGAGCGAACTTGCCGCGCAGGGTGTCGCCGATCTCTGGCGGCTGCGCGGCATCCTCGCCTTCGAGGCCGGCGACTGCGGCGTGGCCGAGGGCGAGGCGCTGCGCTCCGCGACGCTGCTGTCGCGGCTCGGCGTGGATCCAGGCGGGGTGCGCTACCGTGCCCAGCGCGTGGTCGGCCGCGCCGCCTCCTGCGAGCATCGGTACGCGGCGGCCGCCTCCGAACTCGGCGACGCGGTGAGCGGGCTTGCCGAGAAGCTCCCTGGTACGGC